>DATFXL010000084.1:0-38841 GCA_035316025.1 Acidimicrobiia bacterium | reverse complement strand
GACCGCAGCGTGCGCAGAAGACCTTCGAGGTCGTCGTTGTTCGGATCCTCGTTCTTGCCGTCCGTGAGCAGCAGCACGGCGTTGATGCGGCCGGCGTCGAACGTCTGCACCAGCTGGTCGTCGGCTGCCTTCGTCACGGTGTACAACGGCGTGCCCTGGGTCGGGGCGAGATCGTTGATCTTCGCGGCGATGGTCTCCCGCTGCGCGCCGATGGGCCCGATCGGCACGAGCTCGACATAGTCGGTGGGGTCGGTGCGGCTGATCCCGGTCGAGAAGATCCACAGGCCGACGTCGTCCTCGGGTTTGAACTGGCCGAGGGCGTTCACGGCCGCCTTCTTCGCCAGGTCGAGCTTTGTCGGCCCACTTTCGGCGCCGGCGGGCTCGCCCATCGAGCCCGACACATCGATGACCATCAGCACCCGGGCCGCCTTGCGGTTCTGACCCCAGCGATCAATGAGGCCGACGAGAACCGGCGGCGGCGGGAGCTCGAGGCGCGTCTGGGGCTGGTTGGGGTCGACGCCGTACTTCGGGTCGATCGGCGCGCCGATCGCGACCTGGGGGTTGGCGGGGCGGAACCCTGACCGCAGCACGCGCTTCTGGTTGGCGGGCTGCTGGACGTAGTCCTCGAACTTGGCCGCGGCCCGCTTCTCTTTCGTGCTCACCCACGGCGCGTCGACGGTGTAGAAGGGGTTGTCCGAGAACAGCGTCCCTTCCTTCGGGTAGATCGCGACCAACGGCACCCGCGGGGGCTTGGGCTTCTCGCCTGGATCGAGGATGCCGTCGGGGTTCCCCTTGTTGAAGTCGATGACCGACTTCTCCTCGACCGCGACGGCGGAGACGTACGTGAGCCCGGTCCCGCGCTGGTCGGCGCGGTACAGGTTGTTGAGGAACGTGAGCGTGGTGTCGCCGTAGTGCACGACGGACGACTCGATGGCGCGCGCGAACGCATCCACGTCGGGCCGGTTGAGGTCCTCGAGTGTGAGCCCGCTCGTCTTCCCGGACGCGGCGTAGTACTGGGCGGTCGTTGCGTTCAGCGCGCTGGTCGAGAAGTTGGGGTTCGTCTTCCCGAGACGGAACGGACCCCACTCCGGATGGCCGAACGCGCCCCATCCCGCCGGGTCGTTGGTGAGTCGCAGGATGTCGCCGTAGCCGATCGGCGTGTTCGGGTAGCCCAGCGCTTCCGCCATCGGCTGCGGCATCGCGATGACGAGCGGCGTGAGCATGAATGGCTTGCCGGTGGGCGCGATCGGCTTCTTGTTCTGATCAGCGCGCCGCTGGTTGGCGACCTCGCCCCACGCGCTCGCCGCCGGCGACCAGACGACCGGCCGGGGACCGTTCGCTTTGGGGTCGGGCCAGTCATCGGCGAGCAGCGACGCCGCCTCACCGGACGACTTCTTCGTAACTCGCACGACGATGCACTGGTCGTCGACGCTGGCGCGGTCGGAGTTGTTGAACCGCTTCGCGAGGTCGGTGATGACGTCGATCTTCTCAGGCGACGACGCCATGTTTACGGTGACGCAGTCGGCCGCCGCCGCCGTTCTGGCGGTGCCGAGATGCAGGACCCCGACGGCTGCGAGCACCGCGAGCACGAGCGCGACCCGCCTCGCTCCTGCCCCCCGGTTCATTTCGGTATCCCGCCCCAGGTCTCCTGGAGGGCGACGAGCGCGCCGGGGTCGGACGGCAGGCCCGAGCTCCGCGGCAAGGCGGGTGTGTCGCGCACGCCACGAGCGGCCGGCTGCCCCGGGACGCGCCAGCCTTGGCGTGCGAGTGGCGCGGCCAGGTCGCCGGTGAGGCTCTCGGCGTCGTCCTTCCTCGGATCGGCGGCCACCGCGGCGAGCACGACGTCGGCGGTGACCACCGGCTCAGGGTAGAGGAGGGTCAACGCCCGCCGGCGGTCGGGGGCGGCGTCGGCGATGCCCGGCCCCGCCTCCTCTTCGGTGGTGCCGACCACGTCGTACGTCGCCGTGGGCAGCTGCTGGACCATGGCCGCGAACGGGCTCCCGGCCGTGGGCGGCAGCTTCGGCACGGCTCGCTCGATCCCGTTCACCCAGTCGAGGTACTGGTCGCTGTCGAGGTCTTCCTTCGCATAGTCGGTCTTGTCGAGGAACTCGCTCGTCGCCTGGCTCGCGACCAACAAGGCCGTGGCGCTGACCGTCGGGTCGCCCGGACCGGGCTTGACCGTCCCCCACGCCGCTTGACCCCCGGGGAGGTCGGTCCACGCCCGGCCGGCGACGGCGCCGATGCACTTCCAGTCGACCTTGGCGTTGCATTCCGGCGTCGCCTGGAGCACCGGCGCTCGGTCGGCGCGCGCCACGAGCACGAGCGGCGACCGGCCGATGGGGTCCGACGGCTTCGCGAACAGCGGCGTCTTGGCTGGCTCCTCAGCGCGCCGCTGGACGTCGACCATCTGCGGCCAGGGCGACGGCACCAACCAGGCGTCGAAGTCGGGACGCTGATCGCCGGGCAGCGCGACGAGGGAGCGGGCGGTGACCCCCGCCGGCTCGACCGTCACCGACACGTCGGAGTGGTCGGCGAGATCGGTGCACGCCGCTTCGAGCTCCGACGCGCAGAGCAACCGCACGCCCCCGCCACCGCTGCCGTCGCCTTCGATGACGTTGTTCCGAATGAGGATCGCGGCGACGACCAACAGCACCGCTGCGATCGCCGCGCCGAGCCGTCGCACGAGGGGTGAGGTTACGGGAGGGCTAGTCGGGGATGTCGGCGGCAGTGATGGTGATGAGTTGGTGGTCGGTCACAGACGGCAAATCGACCACTCGGCTCGCCTGGCGTGTCACCGCCTGCTCGAACGCGTTGCGGACGAGACGGGCGTTCCCGAAGCTCACCCCGCGCGGCTGACGCGCCAGCCACGCCCGCAAACGCTCGCGCGCCGACGCATCGAGCTCGTAGTGACTTGCCTTCGCCATCGAGTCACAGATGGCCACCATCTCGTCGTCGGTGTAGTCGGCGAACTCGAGGGTCTTCGGGAAGCGCGACCGGATGCCGGGGTTGGCGTCGAGGAACTCCGCCATGGGCCCCGGGTAGCCGGCCACGATCACGACCACGTTGTCGCGGTGGTCCTCCATCTGCTTCAGCAGGACCGCAACCGCCTCGCGGCCGAAGTCCTGTTCACCTCCCTGTACGAGGGCGTACGCCTCGTCGATGAACAGCACGCCGCCGAGCGCCTGCTGTGTGACCTCGTTGACCTTCGGCGCGGTCTGCCCGACGTAGCCGGCGACCAGCCCCGACCGATCCGTCTCGACCAGCTGTCCCTTCGACACGACGCCCAGGGTGTGGAAGATCTGGGCGAGGAGCCGTGCCACGGTCGTCTTGCCCGTGCCGGGGTTGCCGACGAACACGAGGTGGCGGCTCTGGTCGACGACCGGCAGGTTGCGCTCGCGGCGCAGGTTCTCGACGCGGATGAGGTTCGTCAGCAGGCGCACCTCGGTCTTCACGGCCGCCAGGCCGACGAGGGCGTCGAGCTCGGCCAGCAACTCGTCGAGCGGGCGGGCGGCGGGCGCCCGACGATCCTCGACCGGCTCGGGCTCGCCGACGCCGCGGGGCATGTCCGCCGGTCGCTCGACCTTGGCCGCCGCCAGCCGCCGAAGCATCATCGAACGGAGCGTGTCGACGGCCAAGAGTCGTTCACGCGTCGGCACCTCGTCGAGGGCGGCGCTGGCGTGCGCAACACGCAGCGCGGCCTGGTAGTAGCGCCAGCCGTTGCTCGTCCCGTTGCGACTGTCGGCGCTGACCACCGTCTCGAACAGCGGCGAAGGCGTGATCGGCCACGCCCGGTACTGACGGATGGCGTCGCCGTTACGCAGCTGATCTGGAGTCGCCCGCCGCAGCGATTCGAACCACGGCGACAACGCGGCGGCGAACGCGCGCAGCTCGCTGTCGCTGTAACGTCCGTCGCTGGCGATGACGGCCGCCGCGATCGCCTGCGCCTCGAGAGCTGCGTCCCGCTCGAGCGTGGACGGCGACGATGCTCCCTTGCCCATCTCGGCGAGGACGACGGAGACTTCGTCAACGAACTGGCGGACAGGCTCGCGCAGGACACCCGCGCCGCCGTTGCTCATCGTCGCGGGGCGAGCAGGTTGGCGAGCCACGGGACGACCGCGGCGAGGAACCTGTCGGGAACCTCCAGCTGCGGCGCGTGCCCGCAATCGTCGATCAGCACGAGCGTGTACTCGGGCCGGCGTGCCGCCAACGCACGCGCCGCCGCCACCGGCACGAGACGATCGCGGTCACCGTGCACGATCAACGTCGGGCAACGCACGCGCGCCTCGTCGGCTCGCATGTGGCGCGTGAGATACCAGAACAACGACCGCGCCGAGTCCGCGTACGCCGCGGCGGCCTCGGGGAAGCCCCGCCGAGTGCGTGCCAGCTCGACCAGTCGACGCCGGAGCGCGGGGTCGATGCGGCCCGGGTCGCAAAGCGTCCAGCCCAGCGTGTCGTCGACCAGCCGTTCGGGGCCGAGGACGCGCGCCCGGGCCACGAGGAACTGCGAGCCCACGATCGGGAGCATCATCGGCGCCAGGCGCGCCACCACCGACCACTGGGCGGGGTTCACGGCGGGGTGCGGCAGCGCCGGGTCTACGAGCACGAGGGCGCGCACCAGCTCGGGGTGACGGGCGGCGAGACCGACACCGAGCGCGCCGCCCATCGAGTTGCCCGCCACGATCGACGGGCCCTGGTGCTGGAGCAGCGAATGGAGCACGCGTCCGTGGGTGCCGAGGGTGGCCCGCCGCCCCTGTGGGACGCGCGTGAGACCGAACCCGGGGAGATCGACCGCGATCACCGCGGCGCTCAGGCGCTCGGCCAGCGCCGGGGCACTGGGCTCCCAGCTGAGCGTGTGACCACCCAACCCGTGCACCAGCAGCACACGAGGCTCGCCGTCGCCCCACTGCACGCCGTGCAGGCGGAACCCGTCGGCCTCGAGCGTGCGCTCCTGCCCGCTTCCCTGCCCGGAGGAGCCCGTCATCGTTCGCGCGCCAACCCGAGCGCGGCGAGCAGGTCCTCGTGCAGCTCCATCCACACGGTGTGGTACGAGTCGACCCTGGGCGACGTAAACCAGTCGTGCTCGCCGTCGACGACCCGCCGCCGCGCCGAGCGCAACCGGTCGCCGTACGGCGCGAAGTGCGGCACCGTCTCGCCCAGTCTGCGCAGCAGCGGGCCGGCCCGCTGATCGACGGCCGTGAGCCGATCGATCACTGACCAGTCGTAGGCGGCGTCGGTGTG
This sequence comes from Acidimicrobiia bacterium, assembly GCA_035316025.1. Lineage (GTDB taxonomy): Bacteria > Actinomycetota > Acidimicrobiia > IMCC26256 > JACDBD01 > JALZAA01. The sequence goes on along the minus strand of DATFXL010000084.1, from coordinate 33,603 downwards.
GTCGTTGAGCGCACCGCCCGGTCGCACCTGCCAGTCGGTGCACAGCCGCAACACTTCGCGGTTGAGCGGGCCGAACGACTCGTACATGCCGGCGCACACCGACGCCTCACGCGAGCCGGGCACGAGTCGCGTCCGTTCGCGCAGTTCGCGCAGGCGCGCGGCGCGGTCGTTCCCCCCTGTCATGGGGGAGAGGATCGCGCAGCGGACGCGGGCGTGTGGAAAGCTCCCGCCGATGGGGGACCGGGTCGTCGGCCGGGGGACGAGGGTGTTCGAAGCCGCGCCCGTCCGCGGCGAATGGCGGCGGCTCGAAGATCCCGACGACGTCCTGGAACTCATGGACACCTCGGCAACGGGGATCGTCGCCTGCGTGGTCGACGCGGGCGCGACGTTCCTGGCGCCGGTGTTCGACGACCTGACCGCGGTCGTCTGCCTGTCGGGCACGCCCGTCAGCCACATCGGGATCGTCAGCCGCGAGTACCAGGTGCCCTGCATCATGGGCACGACGCTCGACGACGAGCCGGCCGACGGCGACCACGTCGAAGTCGACTGCAGCGGCGAGGACGGCATGCTCCGTCTGGTGCCGTGAACACGCGCGAAGTGAACCGCTGGATCGAGTACCACGGAAAGATCTCGCGGGCGATGACGGCCGAGCGGACCGCCCTCGAGTCGGCGCTGATCCCAGTCACCGCGTACATCCTCATCGCTTGCATCGAGTGCTACCGGCGGTATCCCGAGATGATGCGCGAGATCGCCGGCGCCGCATCGCCGGAGGAGCTCGGCGCGGCGGGGCGCGCACCCGGCAGCCAGATCGACGCCGTCCACCTGTGGTCGATCGCGAACTTCCCGTTGCTGGGCCGCCAGATCCTGGCGCCCTTCGGGCTCGTCGATCTGGACCGCGACGTCGCTGCCCTCGCGACCGTGCTCGACTTCTGGCGCCGGGCCGCCGGCGCCTTCCGCGCCGACGGCGAGCTGCAGGCCTGGGACGCCGGGCTGCGCGTCCCCCGCTACGACCGTGACGTCGTCGACGCACTCGTCTCAGTATCTCGGCCACTCGACGACCACGAGCGCGAGCAGCTCGTCCGGCTGAACCGGGTACTCACCACGTTCCTCTTCCTCCTCTACTTCGACACCCGGGCCGGGTACCAGGACACCGGCCCGTATCCGCTGCCCGACGGGCGAGTGCTGCTGGTGCGCGACTTCAACAGGTTCGGGGTGAGCCATTTCCCCTGGAGTCGGGACGTGTGCGCCGAGCTCCCCTACTCCAACCTCACGTTCGCTCTCGTCCTCGACGGCGACGTCCGCGTCACCGCCAACGACTGGGGAACCTCGATCACGGATCCGCTCGATTACTTCGCACACCTGTCGGCCGCGGGCGTGTTCTCGGCCGACGGCGGTGCGCTGACCCCGGTCGCGCCGGGCGAGCTCGCCGGGATCACGACCGCCGTGAAGGGCGCGCGGCAAGGCCTGTACCGCCGCATCGCCGGCATGGATCGCCGCGAGAAGATCGACGCCGGCGCTTACGTGTACTTCACCTTCCTGCGGCCGTTCGCCGAGACGGCGGGGGTCGACGATCGTCTCGACTGGACCGTGCCCCGCGACAGCCTGGACGTGTACGAGGGACTGGCGACGCTCGACAAGATGCCCGACGTCGAGAGCGACCACTCGATCCCGTACTACACGCCCGTTCCCGACCACGAGGCGCCGCAATGACCAGGAGCACGGAATGATCAAGAGCAGACCCGGGGACGAAGGCCGCCACGAGCCCGACACCGGCACGTACTGGAACGAGTCGTGGTACTTCGACTTCTCACGCGCCGACGGCACCGGCGGGTACGTGCGCCTCGGGCTGTACCCGAACCAGCAGCTCGCGTGGTACTGGGCCTACCTGGTGTCGCCTGAGCTCGGGCTTGTCGTCGTGCGCGACCACGAGGTGCCGTTGCCGCGGGGCGACGCGCTCGAGGTCAGGGCGGACGGCTTGTGGGCGGAGTGCGTGTGCGAGACGCCGATGGAGCACTGGGGTCTCGGGCTCGAGGCATTCGGGGTGCGGCTCGACGAGCCGGGGGACGCGTATCGGGGCGAGATCGGCGAGCGGCTCCCCGTGGGCCTCGACCTCGAGTGGGAGGCGGCGACACCCGTCTACGACTACCCGTATCCCGACGAGCATGCCGGCGCGCACTACGAGCACGCCGGCGTGGTGCAGGGCGAGCTGCTCGTCGGCCGGGAACGCATCGACTTCGAGGGCCGGGGCGAGCGCGACCACTCGTGGGGCGATCGCGACTGGTGGCTCTGGGGCTGGCACTGGACCTCGTTCCAGGTCGGCGACGGTTTCGCGGCCAACGCCGTGAAGGCCGACGAGCTCGAGACGGCGTGGGGTTACGTGTGGGCGGGCGACGAGACGCGCCCGGTGGAGCACATGCTGCTCGAGACGCGTCTCGGCGCCGACGATGTACCCACGGCGGCCCGGTACGTGATCGACAACGAGTTGCAGGTCGACGTCGACGTGGTCGCCGCGGCCCCCGTCCCGTTGGTCGCCCCCGACGGACGCACGTCGCGGTTCCCGCGCGCCCTCTGCACGTACACGACCAGCCGCGGCACCGGCACCGGCTGGTGCGAATGGCTCCAGGTGGGATTGCCCGTCGAGAAGGGGTAACTCGCCGCGGTCGAAGACGACCGCACGCGAAACTGGTCCCATGTTCCGAGGGGAGGTCGTCGCCATCTACACGGCGCCGGAGAAGGGCGCTCCGATGGAGCCGCGCGACGACGTCAGCGCCATCGCCGGAATCGGCCTCGACGGTGACCGCTACGCCACCGGCGCCGGCAAGTACACCGATAAGGCCGACGACGGCAAGCGGGCGGTGACGCTGATCGAACGCGAAGCCGTCGCAGCCGCCGGCCGCGAATACGACATCGCGATCGGTGAGCACGAGACGCGCCGCAACGTCGTCACGGAGGGCGTCCCACTGAATCACCTTGTCGGTCGCACCTTCCGAGTCGGCGACGTCACCCTCCGTGGGCTCCGGCTCGCCGAGCCGTGCACGTACCTGGAAGGTCTGACGCGCCCGGGAGTGCGGCGCGCGCTCGTGCACCGGGCCGGCTTGCGGGCCGAGATCCTCGAGGGCGGCACGCTGCGTGTGGGCGACGCGGTCGAGGTCGGGGACCCGAACGGACAGACCGGGACCTAAGCTCGCCCACTGCGTGAAGCGGTTCATCGTCCTCGTTGCGTGCGCGGCACTGTGCTTCGCGGCCTGCAGCACGGAGGGGAGCAGCACGGGTGAGGGCGGCCGGCGTCGGATCACCTCGGGGGTCGGGGCGCCCGGCCACCGCACCGTCGTCGTCACGCCCCCCGGCTCCCGCCCGGTGCGCGGCACCCTGCGGGTGCCACCACTCCGCCATCGCACTGCCGTCGTTCTGGTGCACGGCGGCGGCGGGTTCCTCGGCGGCCGGAGCGAGATGCGAGCCTGGCAGGAGCTCTACGCCAAGTCGGGCTACCTGACGCTGGCGGCCGACTACTTCATCTTCGACGACGACACCCCGCCGCCTGTGTACCCGCAACCGGAATCCGACGTGAAGGCCGCCGTCCAGTACCTCCGCCTGCACGCCGACGAGCTCGGCATCGATCCCCAACGCATCGTCGTCCACGGCTTCTCGGCCGGGGCCCGCATCGGCGCCCAGCTCCTGGTCGGGCCGGACGACCCTGCGCTGGCGGGGCCGACGCGCTGGCCCGGCCCAACGGACCGCATCGCGGGCCTGATCGGGTTCTACGGGTACTACAGCGGGTTCCAGTTCGAGCCCGACCGCTATTACGGCGGGCGGGCCAACAGCCGGGACCCCGCCGTGCGTGCCCGTTGGGAGGCCGCCGACAGCGACGCCCGCGCCGCCACCGCCTCCGGCCCCGTCCTCCTCATCCACGGCGACATCGACCCGATGCCGTTGAGCCAGTCCACCGGGTTCGTCGACGCGCTGCACTCCTCCGGCCACGACGCCGACCTCGTGGTCGTCCCCGGCGCCAACCACGGGTTCGATCTGACCAGGGGAAGGCTCACCCCGGAGGGCCGGATCTCGGGGGAGCGGGTGATGCGCTGGCTGGACCAGCACTTCCCGGACCGGAACGAGGCCTGAGGTCATCCGGTGACGAGCCGACGCGTGGTGATCGCCGCCGCGGTGGTCGCCGCGATCGCGCTCGCGGGCGTGGTCACCTTTGCTGCCGTACGGTCGCGATCCTCCGATCGATCCGAGCCCCAGTCGACGACGACGGTCACCACGACCGCTCCTCCGCTGACGACGGTCCCGCCGCAGACGATCCCGGTGCCGCCGCTTCCGCCCGCCGGCCCGACCACCGCCCCGCCGCCCGCGATCACCGTGCCGCCGGGGACCGTGGAGACGGCGCCGCCGGCGAGCGCGGCCCCGCCCAGCACGACGCCGCCAACCGTGACGGCCGCTCCGGCCAGCACGGCCAAGCCCCCGACGAGCACGACCAAACCCCCGACGAGTACCACGAAGTCGCCCCCGAGCACGACGAAGCCGCCCCCGAGCACGACGAAGCCCGGCAAGACCACCCGCAAGACGGTCGTGTACTCGCCGCCGGGAGCACCGAAGCGACATGGTGATCTCGCGGTGCCGCGCCCACACCAGAGCACCATCGTGATTCTGGTGCACGGCGGATCGGACGTGACCGGCAAGAAGCAGATGCGCGCGTGGGCCGACTTCTATGCCCAGCACGGCTACTCCACGTTCACGATCGACTACTTCGTGCCCACCGCGAGCACGCCCCCGCCCGTCTACCCGAAGCCAGAGACGAACGTGAAGGCGGCCGTCCAATACATGCGCGAGCACGCCGGCGCGCTCGCGCTCGACCCCGACCGGATCGTCGTGGAGGGCTTCTCGTCGGGTGCCGCCCTGGGCGCGCAGGCCCTGGTGACGCCCAACGATCCGTTCTTCGGGGGGCCGTCGCACTACCCGAACGTCAGCGACGCGACCGCCGGGTTCGTCGGGTTCTCGGGTCTGTACGACGGCACCCAGCACGACCCGGTCCAGTACTTCGGCGGCCCGCCCGACAGCTCCGATCCGCAGGTGAAGGAGCGCTACGCCAAGGCCGACTCGATCGCGCAGGCGGCCGCCGCCACCGGGCCCGTGCTGCTCTACGCGGCGGAAGACGGAGCCGCCGCCGGGCAGTCCGCCACGCAGTTCCGAGACGCGCTGCAGTCCTCCGGGAAGGACGCCACGCTCATGGCCGCGCCCGCCGCCGCCGGCTTCGACCCGCAGCTGGCGCAGCAGGTGCTCGACTGGCTCTCGGCTCGCTTCCCGCCGAGCTGACCGCTACTCGAAGCGGGGGCGGAGAGGCAGGCCGCTGTCGCCGCCGTCGGTCTTCGTCGCCAGCACCTGATGCACCTGGGTCCGGTTGGCCTCGAACTGGAGCACCGACGCCGCCATGTAGAGCCGCCAGATCCGCGCCCTCGCGGCGCCGGCGTCGGCGACGCAGGCGTCCCAGTTCGCCTCGAGGTTCGCCACCCACGCCCGCAGCGTGAGCGCGTAGTGCTCGCGCAGCGTCTCTATGTGGCGCGCCTCGAAGCCGGCGCGCTGGATCGCCGAGACCACGCTGCCGACCTCGTGGAGCTCGCCGTCGGGGAAGACGTACCGGTCGATGAAGCTACGGCGCGCGAACCGCGTCCGCCCCTCCGCCGTCGATCCCGACACGCTCGGGGGGCGGCTGATGGCGTGGTTGAGGAGGCGACCCCCGGGCGGCAGGAGCTCGTAGCAGCGCTCGAAGTAGACGGCGAGCTGCCGCAGCCCGACGTGCTCGAACATGCCGATGGAGCTGACGGAGTCGTAGGGGCCGTCGTCGACGTCGCGGTAGTCCTGGTACCGCACCTCGACCTTGCCCGCCAGGCCCGCCTCCGCGGCGCGCTTCTCGGCCAGCTCCGCCTGCCGCTTCGACAGCGTGACGCCGACCGCGTGCACGCCGTGGTGCTCGGCGGCGTGGAGGATCATCCCGCCCCAACCGCAGCCGATGTCGAGCAGGCGCATGCCCGGCTCGAGCCCCAGCTTGCGACAGACGAGCTCGTGCTTGCTGGCCTGCGCTTCCTCGAGCGTGACGCCCGGATCGGTCCAGACCGCGCACGAGTACGTCATCGAGGGCCCGAGCACACGCCGGTAGAAGTCGTTCGAGACGTCGTAGTGGTGTGAGATGGCGGCCACGTCACGCTGCTTCGTGTGACGGCGGCCGTGCAGGCGCGCCTCCTCCGGCGGCGCCGGCACCGGCTTGAGCGCGCCGGCGCCCACGAGGCGGAGCGCGGCCATCCAGTGCAGGGGACGCAGCTTCAGGTCGGGGAGCCGGTCGCGGAGCGCGAGCGCGGCGAAGATGTCGCCGTCGAGGTCGAGGTCGCCGGCGACGTACGCGCGCCCGAAGCCGAGCTCGCCCGGCGCCTGGACGATGCGGCGCAAGGCCGTCTGCGAGCGGATGGACAGCGTGGCGGGCGGATCGGACGGCCCGAGCCGGCTGCCGTCGTAGGCCTCGATCGCGATCGGGAGTTCAGGCCCGACGACCTGCTCGAGGAGGTCGGCGATGGTCATGGGCGTCGCCATGCGCTCAGTCTCGTCGGGCGCAGGTCAGAAGTCGACCGCACTCAGATCCGGGATCCAGCGGACCGCACGAGCGCACGCGTCGCGCCAGCGGTCGCGGTCCAGCTTGCGTCGCGGCTCAACGGTCTCACGCGGCGACCAAGTCGCGGCCAGCTCGGCTTCGTCGCGCCACGTACCCACGGCCAGCCCGGCGAGGAAGGCGGCGCCGAGCGTGGTCGCCTCGAGCACGGGCGAGACCTCGACGACGCGCTGGCCGGCGTCGGCGAGCGCCTGGACGAACGTCGGATTGGCGCTCATGCCGCCGTCGATACGTAGGCGCGGGATGGCGATGCCCGAGTCACTCCCGGCCGCCTCGACGAGATCGACGCCCCGGTGCGCCACGCCTTCGAGCACCGCCCGCACCAGTTGCGGGCGTCCCGCGCCACGCGTGAGGCCGAGCACCGTCCCCCGGGCGCCGTAGTCCCACGCCGGCGTGCCGATCCCGAGGAGTGCCGGGACGTACCACACGTCGTCACTGTCTTCACACTGCGACGCGACGTCGTGGGTCTCGGCGGCGCTGTCGACGATGCCGAGATCGTCGCGCAGCCATTCGACGTTCGTGCCTGCCGCCAGCATGATTCCTTCGAGTCCCCAGGTGTTCTTGCCGCCGACGCGCCGGCAGACGATCGGGAACGTCCCGCCCGCGCCGCGCACGGTGAAACCGGGTGGTGTGTCACCGAGCACGAGGTCGAGCATTCCTCCGGTGCCGAAGGTGATCTTGACGTCGCCGCTGTGGAGGCAGCCCTGCCCGAGCAGCGATGCCTGCTGGTCACCGGCGATCCCTGCGATCGGCGGCGCGCCAGGGAGCGCGGTCGCGTTCCCGACGACGCCGGAAGAGTCGAGGATGTGCGGCAGCATCGTCTGCGGGATTCGCAACGCGTCGAGGACGTCCTCGGACCAGGTGGACGCGTCGGACTCGAGCAGTCCGGTGACGGCGGCGTTGGTCGCGTCCGTCACGTGGAGCTCGCCGTCCGACAGCATCCACGCCACCCACGAGTCGACAGTGCCGAAGCAGAGGTCGCGCTCGCGAGCGGGGTCGTTCTGCTCCAGGAGCCATTCGAGCTTGGTCGCCGATGCGTTCGGCGCGAGGCGGAGGCCCTCGCGCCGCAACTCGAGGCAGCGGCCGACGGTGCGCAGGTCCTGCCAGCCCAGGCCGGGCCCGACCGGCTCGCCCGTGCCGCGGTTCCACACGACCGTCGAGCAGCGCTGGTCGGCGATGCCGACGGCGTCGACGGGCCCGGTGGTGTCGAGCGCGGCGAGGACGGCGTCGAGGGCGGTGGCGGCGAGGCGGGCGGGGTCGAACTCGACGAGCCCCGGCGCCGGCGAGGACGGGAGCAACGGCCGCGTCTCCTCGTGCACGACGCGGGCGTCGCCGTTCACGATCGCCGCCCGCACGGACGACGTCCCCACATCGACGACGAGGATGCTCATGACGGGATGATGCGCATCTCGATCAACGTATTGCGGGTACCGGTACGCATCATGGCCACGCCACCGCGCCGAACGGATCGGGGAGGCCGAGCTTGCCGGGGTTGAGGATGCCGTCGGGGTCGAGGGCCGCCTTCACCGCCGTCAGCACGTCGAACGCCTCGCCCAACGCCGCCCGCACGAACCGGGCCCGGTTCAGCCCCACGCCGTGGTGGTGGCTCAGGGCCCCCCCGGCCGCCAGCACCGCCCGAGTCCCCGCGTCCCACGCGGCGCGGTAATACGTCTCGCGGTCGTCGGGGTCGGTCTGGCCCGCGAACGTGAAGTACAGACACGCGCCATCGGGATACGAGTGCGAGAGGTGCGCTGACGCCACAAGCGTCCCGCCCACCGCACGGATGGCCTTCGTGGCCCGGGCGTAGATCGTCGGCAGGTCCCGCCAGCGGGCCGCGATCTCCATCGTGTCGACCACGTAGCCGCGTGAGATCAGCGCGGCCAGGGCGGACACATCGTTACGGTGCTCGATCCACCGGCCGACGAGGTTCGAGTCGAGGACCTCGGCGCCGGCGTCGACGCACTCCGCGAGCACGACGGTCATGACGCCTTCGACCAGCTCTCGATCGCCTTCGTCGAGCGCGAGCAGCAGGTGACGATCGCCGGTCTGATAACTCCGGTCCGCCTCGGTCGCGTCGTACAGCCGGAGCACGGCTGGCGTCGCGCCGCGCTGCAGCACGCGACGGCACGCATCGATCCCGTCGGCGAAGGACGGGAACCCGAACGCGGCCCGCTGCTCGACGGCCGGGGCGGGGTGCAACCGCAGCCGCGCGCCCGTGATCACGCCGAGCGTGCCCTCGCTGCCGACGAACAGCTGCGTGAGATCGGGGCCAACGGCGGCGCGCGGCGCGCCCCCGGTGTGGACGACGCGCCCGTCGGCGAGGGCGACGTCGAGGCCGACGACCATGTCCTCGATCTTTCCGTAGCGGGTCGAGTACTGGCCGGCACTGCGGCACGCCAGCCATCCGCCCACCGTCGAGAGGTCGATCGACTGCGGCCAGTGACCGAGCGTCGCGCCGTGGTCCGCGCGCAGTGCGTCCTCGAGCCAGGTGCCGAAGGTTCCCGGTAGCACGTCGAGCACCATCGACTCGCCGTCCACGTCGACAATGCCGGCCATACCGCACAGGTCGAGCACGACGCCGCCGTGCAACGGCACGCTCGCGCCGCAGACGCCGCTGCGGCCCGCCGCCGCCGTCACGGGGACCCGCGCCTCGTCGCACACGCGCAGCACCGCCGCCACCTCGTCGACCGCCGCCGGCCGCGCCACGGCGGCGGCCCGCGCCGCCACCTCTGCATCGAGAGCCCAGATCATCGCCAGCGGCCACCAGTCGCGGCTGGCTTCCGCGATCGTGATGTCGTCGACGGTCACGTCGCCGCACGCCGAGCGCAGCCGGCCGAGTATGGCGTCGTCGATCGCCACGGCCGGAGCGGCCAGGTGCCCGCGGACGGCCTCCGGAGGCCCGCCCAACGCGATCGGCGCCGTCGGCTCCCCGGTTGCCCCCATCGAACTCGGCGCTAGCCGTCCGAGGAGTCGAGGCCGGTCTCGGGCAAGCCGGCCGCGTCGCGCTCGGCGGCCACGGCAGCCCGGTACTCCTTGACCTGCCGGGCTCTCTCGGCGTCGTCCCAGCCGAGCTCGCGGCCGACCAGCATGGCGACGTCGTCGGCGGCGGCGGCCGAGTCGTCCCGGGCGAGCAGGCGCGCCCGTGTCCGCCTGGTGAGCACGTCGTCGAGCGTGCGCGCCATCTCACGGCGCGCCGCGTGGACGGCCTCGGCCTTGAGGTACGGGAGGCCGGGGACGAGCGGGTCGGCGAGGTCGCGGTCCTCCTCGACGAGCTCGTCGACGAGCGCGGCTTCCGTTCCGTACCGAACCGCGAGATGCTCGTGACGGCTCGGCTCGTTCGTCTCGGCCGGCGGCTCGTACCCGTCGGCCCCGAGCAGCTTGAGTCGCTTCGTCCGGCAACGCCGCCGCTTGGCGAGCAGCCGATCCACCTCGTCGACGGTGTCGGCGGCCATGCGCCGGTACGTCGTGAGCTTCCCGCCCGTCACCGTCACCACTCCGCTCCGCGATCGTCGCACGGCGTGCCGGCGGGACAGGTCGGCGGTGCGCGCGTTCGTGGCGGTGCGCAACAGGGGTCGCAGCCCGGCCCACGTGCCGAGCACGTCGGATTCGTCGACTTGCTCGACGACGACTGCGTTCAGTGCTCGCAGCAGGTACGCGACGTCCTCAGGCGTGCACTCGGGGTCGTCGAGCGGGCCGTCGTAGTCGGTGTCGGTGGTGCCGATGTAGGTGAGGTCTCCCCACGGCACGACGAACACCGACCGCCGGTCTTTGGCGACCGGGACGACCACGGCGATGTTGTTGCGGACCTTGCTCCACGGCACGGTGATGTGCACGCCCTTGCCGGGCCGGATCGAGTTCGGATGCGTCGCCTCGTCGAGGGCGCGTACGTCGTCGGCCCAGACGCCGGCCGCGTTGACGACGACGTCGGTGCGCACGTCGACCTCGTCGCCGTCGGCCTGCACGCGCGCCCCGCGCACGCGCCCGTCGCCGTCCTTGCGTAAAGAGGTGACGCCGGCGTAGTTGGCGACGGCAGCGCCGTAGGCGGCGGCTGTGCGACACAACGTGAGCGTGAGGCGGGCGTCGTCGGTGTGCGCGTCGTAGTAGAGGTAGCCGCCGGCGAGGAGCTCGGAGCGCAGCGTCGGCATGTGCCCGAGGGCCTCGTCGGGCGAAACCCGCTTGTGGCGCTTGCCGATGCGCAGCCCCCCGGTGAGGTCGTACATCCAGAGCGCGCCCCCGAGGGCTCGGGCCAGGCGCCGGCTGATCACGCCGTCCCGGGTGAGCACCGGGATCAGAAAGGGCAGGATGCGCACGAGGTGGGGCGCGTTGCGCAGGGCGACCTGGCGTTCCGCGAGTCCCTCGTACACGAGGCCGACCTCGCGCTGCTGGAGGTAGCGGAGGCCGCCGTGCACGAGCTTCGAGCTCTTCGACGATGTGCCCGAGGCGAAGTCGTCCCGCTCCACGAGCGCGGTGCGCAACCCCCGGGTGACGGCGTCGAGGGCCACGCCGGCGCCGGTGATCCCACCGCCGACCACCAGCACGTCGAACTGCTCGGCGGCCAGCCGTTGCAGCGTGTCGGCCCGGTCGAAGGGCGGGGGCCGCATCGGCGTCTTCATCGAGTCGAGGCTACTGCCGGGGCCCGACGAATCCCCGGGTCCGATCTCCGGCGGCGACGGAGTTGTGGCAGTGTGACGCCGCTGTGCCGCGGCCCCTGTTCACCACGAGCGACGACGTCGTCCTGTCCGGACGCCGGTGGCAGCACGCCGACACGGCGGGAACGGCGGTCGTCCTGGTCCATGGGTTCTCGGCGTCGGCCGACCACCCCGACGTGTCCGATCTGGCCGAGGTGCTGCACACCGACGGCGCCGACGTCGTCTGCTACGACGCGCGCGGTCACGGCACGTCAGGAGGCCACTCGACGCTGGGGGACCTCGAGCGCCACGACGTCGCCGCCGCCGTCGACGCCGCTCGCGAGCACAGCGATCGCGTCGTGCTCGTCGGCGCGTCGATGGGCGCGATTGCCGCGCTCCGGTACGCGTCGGCGGCTGACGACCTTGCCGGCGTCGTGTCGGTGAGCTGCCCGGCCCGGTGGCGGCTGCCGCGCAACGTGCAGGGCGTCCTCGCCGCCGGTCTGACCCGCACCCGGGTGGGCCGGGCCGTGGCGTCACGCTGGATGGGGGTGCAAGTCGCAACCCGCTGGACGAATCCCGAGCCGCCGATCGAGCTCGCCCCGAAGGTACGGGCACCGGTCGCGTTCGTGCACGGCGCCGCCGACCGGTTCGTACCCCCTTCGGACGCGGCCGAGCTCTACGAGGTCGCCGCCGAGCCCCGCCGGCTGCGCATCGTCCCCGGCATGGGCCACGCCTTCGTCCCCGAGTCGGTGCCGGCGATCCGCGAGGCCGTCGACTGGGCGCTCGCGCTCGACGAGATGCGTCCCCTGGGAGCCAAATAGTCCCCCTAGGGACGCATCATCTCCTCCTGGCCGTCGGGCTCCCACCACCAGGCCAGGCCGTACAGCCCGGGACCGGTGTGGACGACCATCACCGACCCGAACTCGCCGACGAACTTCGTCGCCGGCGTGACCTCGGCCTCGACCCGTGCGAGCACGCCCTCGGCGGCGTCGGGGGCGAGCGCGTGCAGCGCGGCGACGTGCAGGCGCGTGTTCGGCTCGCGTGAGCGCAGCAGCCGCCCGACCATGCGCTCCATGGCGGCATCGCTGCTCAACGCCGGTCGCAGTCGCCGGACGCGTCCGCCCCGGAACTCGAACAGCGGGTTGATGCGCAGCCGCCGCCCGGCCCACCCCGCGATGCCGGGGACGCGGCCGCTGCGCACGAGATGGTCGAGGTTCGGGACGGCGGCCACGAGCTGCACGCGCTCGACGACGTCCTTGGCCACGGCCTCGACCTCGTCGAGCGTTGCGCCCCGCTCGGCCGCCGCCGCCGCCGCCAGCACGACCAGCGCCTCTGCGCCTGCCGCCGTGGCGGTATCGACGACGCGCACGTCGTCGTCGAGCTGCGAGGCCGCGACCGTCGCCGCCTCGTGAGTGCCGCTCATGCTGGCGGCGATGGTGAGGACGAGGACGCCGTCGTCGTTCAGGCGAGATCGGATCGCGTCCTCGAACTCGCCCGGCGCCGGCCCCGACGTCGAAACGCGTTCGTCGCCCAGCAGCTCGCTGAGCGGTCGGTCTCCCTCCCGCACCGACTTCCCGCCGATCGTGAGCCACATCGGCACGATCGTGATCGAGTGCCGGGCGACGAGCTCGGCTGGGAGGGCGGCGGCGCTGTCGGTGACGACGGCGACGGTCACGCCGCCCGCCGCCGTTCACGCACGGCCGCCGCGCTCGCGACGACCAGGAGCCCGGAGCAGAGCAGCACGACCCGCGCCGGTTCGAGCCGGCCGATCAGCGGCCAGGTGACCGCGCCGAGGGCGGCGGTGGCCAGCCCGGCGCCGACCGCTGCCAGGCTCAACGCCACCCTGATCACGACGTGAAAGGCGGCGAACGCGAGGACGCGCTCGTGTCCGTCGAGCTGCGACTGGAGCGCGCCCATCCCGGCTGCGAGCGTGAACGCGGCGGCGGCGCCGAAGCCGACGGCGCCGAGGTACGCCGCCCACATGCCGGGCGACAGGCTGAACACGGCGACGATGAGCCCGATGAGAAGCGTCCCGAACGCGGTCCGCTGGATCGGATCGCCGCCCGAGGCCCGCTGGAGCGCGGCGATCCCGAGGACGGCGCCGGCGCCGAACAAGGCGATGAGCCATCCGAACTCGGCGTCGCTGGCATCGAGGACCTCGCGCACGAACACGATGCCGGTCGAGAACAGCGCGCCCAGCCCGAGCGCGACCGCCGCGGCCGCCGGCATCACTGCCCGTACGAGCGGGATCCGGAACGCCTGCCGGAAGCCGGCGTTCTCGGCCGGCCCTTCGGCGGCGGCGGCACCGGCGAGATCGGTGGCGCGGGCGATGCACGCGAACGAGACGAGGAACGTCAGCGCGTCGATCCAGAACACGAGCCCGTGCGTCCGCCCGCCCAGGTCACTGCCGGGCAGGGCGGCGACGGCCGCGAAGGCCGCCGCGCCCAACGGGATGCTCCCGTACGACGAGCCCAGGATCAGTCCGTTGGCCAGCGGCAGGTCGTCGCGTTCCACGACGTCGGGGATCGAGGCGTCACGGGCCGGGAGGAACACCAGGCTCGCCACCTCGATGAGGAACGCCCACAGGTAGATCCACCACAGGCCGCGCACGAGCGGCACGAGCCCGATCATCACCGCCCGGGCGGCGTCCATCGCCAGCATCGTCCGGCGGCGGTCCCACCGGCGCGCCGCCCGCGCCGCGAGTGGACCGCCGATCGCGGCCGGGATGAGCCGCAGCGCGAGGATCCCGCCGACGGCGGCCGGTGATCCGGTGATCGCGAGCGTGAGCGCCATGAACGCTACCGTGCCCATCCAGTCGCCGAGCGCGGAGATCGCCTGACCGACGAGGAGGTCGCGGTAGCTCGGGCGCCGGACGAGGGTCGCGACGCTCATAGCGGATCCGAAGCGACGCGCTGGTCGCGGTCGAAGAGGATGCGATTGCGATACGTCTGCGCGCGCGGCGGCGGTGCCGGCGCGTTCCCGACGACCCGCTTCACGAGCATGGGAACCGCGACCGAGATACCCGCGAGCGCGCCGACCGCGCCGTGTGTCAACGCAAGCACGGGCGCGAGGGCGATCTCCGCAACGAGGGCGCCAACCGCCGTCTCGCCAAAGACCTTCCCGAGGATCATGCCGGCAAGCAGGAGCACAGCCCCCGGCCAGGCGACGACGAGCAGCGCGCCGAGCGCGGGCGAGATGCCCCGCCCGCCCGCGCCGCGGAGGAACGGCGACCAGTTGTGGCCCGCCACCGCCACCCCGCCTGCCACCGCCGCCACCGCGGGGTGGCCCGTGGCGGTGGCGACCGCCGGGCCGACGGCGCCTTTGGCGACCTCGAGCACGCCCGCCGCCGCCAGCGGCCCGAATCCCGCCACCCGGTACAGGGACGTCCCGGACACCGTGCCCGTCCCGACACGGCGGAGGTCCACGCCCCGGCTGCGACGGCCGGCGAGGTACGAGAAGGGGATTGCGCCCGCCCCGAAGGACAGCGCAAGGATGGCCGCCGCCTGCACGTCCCGAGTCTGACTCAGCCCACACGGGCGACGCGCCATATGTGGGGGAGCCCGACCCGCCTCACGGACATGCACGCGGTTCCTGCCGCCGCCGCTCAAGCGGGGAGCATCGGCGCAAAGGGGGCATCGCTCCGGGGAGAGGTGGTGTCGCCGTCCGTCAGCCGCCCGGGCGATCGACCTTGCGGGCCGCCGTGTCCGGGTAGCCGTCGGGCAGCAGGAACGTCCCGTCCCTGGTCGAGGAGTACACCTGCCACCCGTGATAGCCGAGGAACGCGCGCTCGTCCGACAGCATCACCCGCGCGTACGAATCCACGGCGGCGACGTAGTGATCGCTGTCGTTGTACCGGAGGAGCGCGCGGTCCATGTCGCCGGGTCCTCCGTTCGCCTGCAGCACGCGGCCGGCGGCGAGGATGGCGTCGTGGTCGTCGTTGACGTCGCCCTGCCCGTAGCGCGCCCACGTCGCCGGGATGAACTGCATCGGGCCTTGGGCGCCCGCGCTGCTCGTTCCCTGGATGCGGCCCAGACCCGTCTCGACGAGATGGATCGCGGCGAGGTACGCCCACGGGATGCCTGAGGCCGCCTCCGCCTCGCCGTAGTAGACGCGCAGGACCGCGGCGGGCTGCGGCGACACGATGCGCCAGTCCGGAAGGTGCCGCGGGGGCGTGGCGTCACGTCCCAGCGCCTGGAGCTCGCGCCCGGCGCGCTCGTTGGCGGTCACGATCGGCCGCACGCCGGCGGGGAGACGGCGGACCACGTCCTCGAGCCAGCCGGGATGCGCGCCGAGGGCGCGATACGCGGCCTGCTGCTCCCGCGCGAGCCGGTTGATGTGGCCGTCCGGAGTCGTCGGCGCGCGGAGGGCACGCTCGACCCGGGCCAGCGACGCTGCCGTGCCCGCGGCGTTCCTCGGGACGGCGACGCCGGCGGAGCCGCGCACGGGCTTGGTGCTGCCACCTCCGCCTCCGCCCGAACAGGCGACGGCGGCGACCGCGACCGCGAGCGCGGAAGCGAGGAGCCGGGCGGCGCCCCGCACGGTCAGACGAGCCGGCCCGGTCCGCCGTCGCCGGTGACGATCGCATTCCCCCCCGCCACCCACGCCTCCAACCCGCCGTCGTAGTTCACGGCCTGGAAGCCCATCTCGCGCAGCTCGACGGTGGCGTCGGCACCACGCTCGCCGGTGCGTGACATTGCGACGAGTCGTCGGTTCATCGGCAACGTGAACCGGTTGGCCTCGAGTTGGTCGAGCGGGATCGACCGCGCGTCGGGCGCGTGCCCGGCCCCGTACTCGTCGGCGTCGCGCACGTCCACGAACACGTCGTCCGCAAGCTCGCCGCCGATCGCGATCTGCGGGACCCGCTGGCCCACGTAACGCGGCATCCTTTGCTCCTACGCCACGGTGCCGGGCCGGCCGTCGTCGGTGACGATGGCGAAGCCGGCCGCCTGCCAGGCGTCGGCCCCGCCGGCGACGTTGGCGGCTTCGTACCCCGCCGCAACGAGCGCCTGCGCCACGCGTCCCGACCGGGCGCCGCTCTTGCAGATCACGACGATCTCGCGATCCGTGGGGATCTCCTCCTGGCGTTCGGCGAGCTCGCTCATGGGGATCCACGCCGCGCCTTCGGCATGGCCCGCTTGCCACTCGTCGGGGTTGCGCACGTCGAGGAGCAGCGCGCCGGCCTCGACCCGGCGCTTGCTCTCGACGGCGTCGAGTTGGTCGATCTCCGAGGTCATGCGGGTAGCTCCTTCCCCCGCCCGTTCGGCGCCTTGTCCGAGTGCTGCGCCTTCCACGCTTCGTACCCACCGAGCAGGTCCGACACGTCGTCGAATCCGGCGGCGGCGAGCGCGCTGGCTGCGATCGACGAGCGGTAGGCGCTGGCGCAGTACACGACGGTCGGGCGCGCCTGGTCGAGCTCGCCCATCCGCGCCGTCAGGTGCGGCAGCGGGATGGTTGCCGCCCCCGGGATCGTCCCGTCGGCGGTCTCGCCGGGGTTCCGCACGTCGACGATCTGCAGTGCACCGACCTCGCCGGCGCGGGCGTCGAGCTCGGCGACGGTGAGGCGCGAGCTCGGCTCCACGAGCTCGTCGTGCTCGACGAGCACCTGCAACGGGTTGGCCAGGGCGCCGTCGATGCGATCGAACCCGACCCGACCGAGACGAACCTTGGCCTCGAGCTCCGTGCCGGGCTCGCTGACCAGCACCACCGGCCGTTCGGGCGTCAGTACGTCGCCGCCGAGCTCCGCGAACCGACCGTGCAACCCGACGTTGATCGACCCACGGATGTGGCCGGCCGCGAAGTCCAGCGGGTCGCGCGTGTCGAGCACGGCGGCGCCCGCGTCGCGCCGGGCGAGGAGCTCGTCCAGCGTGAACGACGCCGGCGTCTCCTCCTCGTCGAGCAGCGCGTCCGCCTGCCGGTTGCGGCGGGCGGCGTGCGAGAAGTACACGGGCTGGAGTGGCTGACCCTCGGTGACGAGGACGACGAACGCGTCCTCCGACATCGGCTGCAGCGCGTAGTTCGTGCGCCGCTGCTCACCGATCGTCGACTGGGTCTCGGTGGACAAGTTCTTGCCACACGCCGAACCGGCGCCGTGCGCCGGGAGCACGCGCGTCGCGTCCGGGAGCACGAGCAGCTTCTCGTGCAGCGACCGGTACAACTGGCGCGCGAGCCGGTCGGGCGAGATGCCCGTCGCGCTCAGCAAGTCGGGTCGGCCCACGTCGCCGATGAACAACGTGTCGCCGGTCAGGACTCCGAACGGCACCGCATCGTCGGGATGCTCACGCACAACGACGCTGATCGACTCGGGCGTATGGCCCGGCGTCGCCAGCACCTCGAGCGTGAGCTCACCCAGCCCGAGCCGCTGGGCGTCCCGGAGCACGTCGATCGGAAAGTCCACCTCGGCACCGTCGCCGTACGAGATCGCGGCGCCCGTCTTGTCCGCCAGCTCGAGATGGCCGCTCAGGAAGTCGGCGTGCACGTGCGTCTCGATGACGCGCTCGATGCGCAGCCCGTGGGCGCCGGCGTCGTCGAGGTACAGGGAGACGTCGCGTCGCGGATCGACGACGACCGCCCGGCCCGTTGCTTCGTCACCCACGAGGTACGAGGCCTGCGACAAGCAGTCGAGGTAGTACTGGACGAAGTACATCTTGTTCAGTCCTGCCCCAGCTCGCGTTCGATCGCCTCCACCTTGCGATGCAGGGCGCCGCTCCCTGCGTCCGGACGGTGGTCGATCTTGACGACGACGCTCACTCTGGGCGCGCGGGCCGCGACGGCATCGACGCACCGGTGGATGATGTCCATCACCTCGTCCCATTCGCCCTCGACGTTGGTGAACATCGCGTTCGTCTCGTTCGGGAGACCGCTCTCGCGGACGATCCGTACCGCGTCCGCGACGACTTCACCGACCGAGTCACCCACGCCGAGCGGAGTGACAGAGAACGCTGCCAGCACGGTGACCTCCTCGAGGGCACAAGTTTCGCGCTCGGCGATCCGAGAGGTTCGCGCCGGGGGTCTCGCGTCCTTCGTCCTCGGCGGCGGCCGACAGCGCCCTCTGACGCCGGGCGCGAAGACCGCGCGTCGTCACGACGGCGGGGCGTTCGAGGGGCCGGTGAGGCGCCGAGAACCGGCGCCGTCACTCCACGGGGATTGCGATCTCGGGGAAGGTTTTCCAGCAGGCGGCTGCTAGCCGAAGCCGCCCCGGTCCTGACCCGACGAGTTGAGCGAGTGGGCCACCAGCTCACCGCCGGGAAGCGGCTTCTCCACTTCTCCGTGCTGCATATCCCTCTGGAGGAGGCGCCGGTCTCCCGGCATGCGCCGCGCACCGTCCCGGCTCAGGGCGGAGATCATCGAGCCAGCGTGTGCGCGGTGCCTCACGATCGGGGACAATGACAGGTTCTGGTTATGGGGGGCAGGGTCAAAGGTCCCGATTCCTCGGTTTCTGCCCGACCTCGCGAGGTACCCGCGCACCCGCTCGTCCGGCGTGTTGCGACCCTGATTGGCGATATGGGCATTTGTCTGCAGGACGGGCGGACGTGACGGTATCGAGGTCCTGCCGGGATCGCGGGGCGCGGCCGGTACTCTGGCCTGTCGTGGTCGGGACGAACGGGACGAAGGCGGTCGAGGTCGACGGACTCGTCAAGCGGTTCGGCGAGTTCACCGCCGTCGACGGCATCTCGTTCTCCGTGGAGCCGGGGGAGCTGTTCGGGTTCCTCGGGCCCAACGGCGCCGGGAAGACCACGACGATCTCCGTCCTGTGCACGCTCATGCACCCGAGCGGCGGGGAGGCCCGGGTTGCCGGCCACGACGTCGTCGACGCCCGCAACGAGGTGCGTTCGAGCATCGGGCTCGTCTTCCAGGAGGTCACCCTCGACGACTACCTCACCGGTGAGGAGAACCTGCGCTTCCACGCCGTCCTGTACGGGCTCCACGGCGGCGAGATCAAGCGCCGGATGGACCCGCTCCTTGAAATGGTCGGTCTCACCGACTGGGCGAGCCAGCAGACCCGTTTCTACTCCGGGGGCATGAAACGGCGTCTCGAGATCGCCCGCGGCCTCCTGCACACACCCCGCGTCCTGTTCCTCGACGAGCCGACCATCGGGCTCGATCCGCAGACCCGCGTCCACATCTGGGACTACGTCGACGAGCTGCGGGCCCGCGAGCGGACCACGATGTTCCTCACGACCCACTACATGGACGAGGCGGAGCGCTGCGATCGCATCGCCATCATCGACCGCGGCCACATCGTGGCCATCGACTCGCCGCACGCGCTGAAGGCGTCCGTCGGGGTCGACACCGTGACGATCGAGACCGCCGACGACCCGAAGGCCCGCGACGACATCGCACGCGGGCTCGGTGTAGAGGGCGAGGTGCTCGATGGCGGTGCGGGGCTGCGGATGCGCGTGCCCGACGGGGAGTCGTTCGTGCCGCGCATGTTCGAGCACCTCACCGTCGGGGTACGCAACGTGAACGTGCGGCGCCCCAGCCTCGACGACGTGTTCATCCAGTACACCGGGCGGGAGATGCGCGACGCCGAGGCTGGCGCCGGCGACCAGCTCCGGTCGAACCCCATGGTTCGCGGCTTTCGGCGCGGCTGATGGCCACGACCGCACAGCCGCTGCCCGACGCCGGCATCACCGACGTCCGACGCCCCGCGCCGACGCCCGAACGTGCGCTCGTCCGCAACCTGCGCACGATCGGCATGGTCTGGACCCGAGAGATCATCCGCTTCCGGCGCACGCCCGCCCGTATCGTGTCCGGGCTCGCGCAGCCGATCCTCTTCTTGTTCGTGCTCGGCGCCGGGATCAAGCCGCTCGTCGGACAAGCGAGCGCCGGCGGCGTGGACTACCAGCAGTTCATCCTGCCCGGCGTCATGGCGATGTCGGTGCTGTTCAGCAGCCTCTTCTCTGCGATCTCGATCGTCTGGGACCGTGAGTTCGGATTCCTGCGCGAAATGCTCGTCGCGCCCGTAAGTCGCGCCGGGCTCGTGCTCGGCAAGGCGGCCGGCGCCGGGACGGTCGCCGCCGGCCAAGGGCTCATCCTCCTGATCGCGGCGCCGATCGTCGGCGTCCACCTCGACGCGCTCCAGATCATCGAGGTCATCCCGTTGCTCCTGCTCCTGGCGTTCGCGTTGACCTCGTTCGGCATCGTCATCGCCAGCCGCATGCAACGCATGGAGAGCTTCCAGATGGTGATGGGGCTCGTTGTGAACCCGATGCTCTTCCTGTCGGGCGCGATCTTCCCCCTGGCGGGGCTGGCGACCTGGCTGGCGGTCGTGACTCGCCTGAACCCGGCGACCTACGGGATCGATCCCATCCGCCGCGTGATGTTGGGCGAAAGCGATGCCGCGCCCTTGACGATCAACGGGTGGGTCGTCCCGATCTGGACCGAGGTGCTGATCGTCCTCACCCTCGGAATCGCGATGCTCACCCTCGCCGTCCGGAGCTTCCAAAAGACCGAATAGCACCGGCGACGAACTGAACATCTGGTGTCAACTTGCGCGGCGCGGCCTCGTCGTTGCACGCCACGATTAGCGTTCTCCCGATGAAGCGGGTGCTCGTCGCGCTGGTCGTCGTCGCGGGCTTGGCCGCGTACGTGTGGTTCGTGTCGTCGCCGTCGGCGACGCCGGGCCGGGCGACGAGGTCGTCGTCGACCGCTTCCCATTCGCGCGGCCCGGTGATCATGTACGGCGACAGCCTTCTCGTGCAGGCGACGCCATACCTGCGTAGCACCGACGAAGTGCGCGCGTACGGCGGCACCGCGCTCTGCGACTGGGTGGACAAGATCGCGCAGGCGTCCACGGTGGAGCAGCCCAGCGTCCTGGTGCTCGAGTTCGTCGGCAACGACTTGACGCCGTGCATGCAGGGCTACACGACGCCCGACCAGGTCCGGGCCAAATACGAAGCCGACATCGCGCGGCTGAAGCGGCGCGTCGACGCGCCGATCCTCTGGGTCGGGCCGCCGAAGTTCCGCGACCGCGCGCCTGCCGCCCTCGGGCTGTACTCGTCCGAGCCGCGGTTCGTCGACGCCGGCGAATCGGTGCTCGCCAACGGCGCGTACACCGACACACTCCCGTGCCTGCCCGACGAGGGATGGGTACAGGGCTGTGTGAACGGCCAGATCAGGGTGCGCGCGTTCGACGGGGCACACTTCGCGAAATCAGGATCGGGCTACTCGGCCGGCGGTCGCCGCTTCGCCGACGCGATCGACGAAGCGATCGCCGGCGTGCGCTGAGCCCGGGTTTCGGAGCGACGTCGCCGTCGAGCTCGCCGGTTCCGTTGTCGCTTCCCTGGACGGGCGGAGAACCTACGACACGAGCTTGTCAGCGGCCAATTTGCGCAAGATCCGATAGTTGGCCTTGCCCGCCGCGTTGCGCTCGAGTGTGTCGACAAAGAGGAATCGCCGCGGCTTCTTGTACCCGGCGAGCTTGTGCTGACACCACGCCGCCAGATCCGGCTCGTCGAGGTAATGGTTCTCGGTGACCTGCACCAGCGCCACGACGATCTCGCCGAAGCGCTCGTCGGGCACGCCGACGACGACGCAGTCGAACACGCTCGCGTGCTCGCGCAACACGAGCTCGACCTCCTCCGGGTACACCTTCTCGCCGCCCGTGTTGATGCACGCCGATCCGCGTCCGAGCAGGCGGATGGTGCCGTCCCCGTCGACCTGCGCGTAGTCGCCCGCGACGGCGTACCGCCGGCCGTCGATGACCCTGAAGGTCTGGCGTGTCTTCTCGGGATCGCGCCAGTAGCCGAGCGGAATGCGCCCGCCGACGGCGAGGAGCCCGATCTCGTCGCTTCCCGGCGTGACCTCCTTGCCGGTGTCCTCGCGGAACACTCTCACGTGGTCGTTGACGGCGAAGCGGGCCGGCTTGATCTCGGCGTCGTCGGAGGTGGCGGCCTGCCGGCTGGCCATGCCCTCCGACGCGCCCAGCGAGTCGAGCAGGATGACCTGGGGAACATGGCGCAGCAGCCCCGTCTTCGTCTCCGGGCTCCACGTGACTCCGGAGCTGGTGATCGCACGCAACGACGAGAGGTTCCACCGGTTCGGTTCGGCGTCGAGCGCGGCGAGGAGGGGTCGCGCGAACACATCGCCGACGATCGTGAGCACCTCGACCGCGTTGCGCTCGACCTCGCTCCACACTCGTGCCGGATCAAGACCGAGCGCGTCGATCAGGACCACGGCGCCGCCGCCGCTGAGCGTCGACAGCGCGATGAACAGCCCGGTGCCGTGCATGAGCGGGCACGCCGGGAGGCAGGTTCCGGCGCGCTTGCCCGCGGTCACGGCGGCGATCGGATCGGGTGGCTCGGTCCCCGGGCGGCCCATCCGCCACAGCGACACGTACAGGTCGTCGCTGCGCCACACCACGCCTTTGGGCATGCCCGTGGTCCCGCCCGTATACAGGAAGATCAACTCGTCGCCCGAGGGGCGGTGCGCCGGTTGCCAATCGGTCGCGGGCGGTGCCGCCGCGAGCGCGTTCTCGTACGCCTCACCTGTCTGCAACGTGAACGGCCGCCACGGTTTCTGGATGCGTTTCAGTGCCTTCTTCACGGAGTCGGCGAAGGCAGGCCCGTGCGCGACGGCTTTGGCGTCGGAGTTGTCGACGACGTAGTGCACCTCGTCGGCGACGTAGCGGTAGTTGACGTTGACCGGCACGCAGCCCAGCTTCAGCGCCGCGAAGAACGTCTCGATGTACTCCGGGCAGTTGACGAGATCGATGGCCACCTTGTCGCCCCGCTCCAGCTCAGCCTCCTGCGCGAGGTGCCACGCGAGCCGGCGGGCGCGGTCGTCGAGCTGACCGAAGGTGATGCGACGGTCGCCGCAGACGACGGCCTCGCGGTCGGGGGCCGCCTCCGCGATGCCGCGCCACACGCCGGCGAAGCTCCAGTCGGTGGCGGCCACCGCCGCAGGCTACCGGGGCTACAGGATCGGCAAGCGCGCGAGGAGCAGGATGGCCCACACGAGGCTCAACGACCCCAGCACGAGCACCGCGATGCGCATCGACTGCCACACGAATCGCATCGAGATGCCGGCGAAGAAGAGCACGGTGGCGAAGAACACCGTGGTCAGCACGTAGTTATCGGTGTGCTCGGTGGCTTTCCTCGCGTTCTCGAAATGCACGTCGCCCTGATGGTCGAGCGCCGTGGATCGTTCGAGGTTGGCGACCTTGTACTGGGCCTCCCGGAGCGGGCTGGACTCCGCATTGGGATTGTGCAACGGATCGCTCGCGAGCCACGCGTCGAACGCGGGGAGGAACTCGGGCCGGAAGCGCCGCTGATACAGGTCGGCGAGCTCCTGGTTCCCGTCCGTCGTGACCTCGAGCCAGCGGTTGAAGTTCAGCAGGTCCTGGGTCCGATCCTGCACGCCTGCGATGGCGGCGCGGTTGGCGTGCGCACGAGCCCCGTTCGATGCCGAGTACTCCTGCGCCTGCTGACCGCTCCAACGCGCACCCTGATAGCCGCTCCACGCGATGCCGAGTGTCGCAAACGCCAACAGAAGCGTCGCCACGAGCTCCATCACGCGCTCGCTCCTCGACGTGGTGCCGCGCTCGGACTCGCTGAACTCGTGGGGCGTGTGGACGTGGACGTTCTCGGACATGCTGGACGTGGAGCCTAGGGCGGCTCACCGAAACCGAAAATGCAAGTCACGAAACTCTTAAACGGCGCTCGCCGCCGCGCCGACCGCACGCAAACTGGTCGTTTTGCGCGATCGCAACGGTCGGCGATGTGCTATCGCGCCATCGAGCTCACGTGGGACTTCTTCGCCGATCACCCGTTGCCGAAGCGGTGAGCGCCCCGCTCGTGTCGAGGGCGAGGGGCGGGAGCCACAGCGCGACCGGGGTCCGCGCCCACCACGCGCCTGTCTCGCGGCGTTCGGCGCGGCTTGTGAACCGGTAGTGGTAGAGGCGGGCGCGCACGACGGCGGGTGGATGGTCGGGGAATGGGTTGTGATGCAAGAGCTTGAGCGTCGGCGCGTCGCCCTCGAGCAGTCGCTGGACCAGCTCGATCGTCCACGGATACCGCTCCGGTGGGCCCATCGCCGCGAACCACATCAGCCAGTCGAGGCGCAGGTGGTACGGCGCGACCTGGGGCGGACGGCGTTTCGGGTCGCCGGGCTTTCCCTTGAACTCGTACGCCATCCATGCCTCGGACGGACCGGCGCTCTTCGTTCCTTCGATGACGATCTCGTAGCGCTCCTTCGTGATGTGTCCGAACGCGCCGTAGGTGCCGACGAAATGAAGTCGGTTGAAGCTGAAGTTCATGAGCTGGCGGCGAGAGAGCATGTTGCGGATCGGCCAGTAGCTCAGGAGCGCGACGAGCACGGTGAGGGCGATCACGAGTCCCTCGTACCAGGATGGCGAAGCGACGAGCTCGGGTCGATCGATCGGGAGGACGTACCCGAGCGTCGCGTCGCCGAACGCGAAGATCGCCAGCACGATCGTCAGGAAGTTGAGCCATGAGAAGTTGCCCGAGAGGATCAAGTACGCCTGCGTCACGACGATGAGCGCGCCGGCGATGCTTGCGACCGGCTGCGGCGTGAACAGGAAGAACGGGACGACGAGCTGCGCGAAGTGGTTCGCCAGCACCTCGACCTTGTGCGCGCGTCCAGGCAGATGGTGGAAGTACCAGCTCAGCGGGTTCGGCATCGGCTGGGTCTCGTGGTGGTAGTGGAGGCAGGTCAGGTCCCGCCAGCAGCGGTCCCCGCGCATCTTGATCAACCCGGCGCCGAACTCGAGCCGGAACAGCAGCCAGCGCATGAGGAACACGACGAGGATCGGCGGCGCGGTGCGGGCGTCGCCGAGGAACACGGCCAAGGCGCCGACCTCGCACAGCAACGACTCCCAGCCGAACGAGTAGAACGTCTGCCCGACGTTGACGATCGACAGGTACAGCACCCACAGCGTCAGCCACACGAGCATCGACGCCCAGAGCGGTCCCGCCTGCGGTAGCCCGATGATCACGCTCGCGGCGAGCGCGATGCCGGCCCCCGCCACGATGGTGAACAAGCGGTCCGAGTAGCGGAACTGGAAGAGGCTGGGTGCGTCGCGGAACCGCGCCCTGCGCACGAACCGCGGCACCGGCAGCAGCCCTCGCTCGCCCAGCAGGGGCCGGAACTGGTTCCAGGCAACGAGGAACGCGACGAGGTAGACGACGCCGAGTGCGCGCTCGAACACGAAACGGCTCAGCCAGTACTCGGGCGCTTCGAACCAGTCCATGGCGGGTGTCCCGCGTGGTGGTGCCCCCCGTGCCCTCGGCCCGCAGCGTACCCACGCGGCCGCCCCGGTCTGCGTTTCAGCGCGTCGAGAGGCGCGCTACTGCGCGCGGAGGGAGAGGTCGACTTCGCCTTCGGGGTCCACGAAGGGGTCGCCGTCGACGTCGACGGTGACGCGGTGGAGCACGCCGGTGAACCGGAACGGCGCGTGGTAGTCGTCGACCACCGGCATCCCGAGCTGGTAGCCGCAGGTCAGGCCGTCGTCGGTGATCGAGAAGCGGGTCGGCGTGAAGCGGCGGATGTCGCCGGCGCCGACCTCGACGCCGTCGACGAGCAGCGTGCCCCGACCCTGATGCTCACCGGTCTTGTCGAAGCGGAAGGCGAGCGTGTGTGGGCCGGGCGTCAGTTCCGCGGTCGCGGTGATCCGGTGCTCCTCGAGGCCGACGAAGTTGTGCGCGTAGTGCAACAGCCTGTGCCGGACGTACAGCACGTAGCCGCCCAGGATGGAGCCATGCGCGAGCAGGATCCCCTGCGCGTCGCCGGCAGGGATCTCGACGTCGGCCGTGATGCGATGTGATCGGTTGCGCACGTTCACGGCGGCTTCCTCGGTGACCGGACCGGCGAACGGGTAGTAGACGTACCGCTTCCGGGCGTCGTGGGTGGGCCGCTCTTCGCCGAAGAGCCGCTCGAACGGCGCGTTGTCGAGCGGGAGGACGTTGTTCGCCTCCGCCTCCCGCCACCAGAGCGCCACCAGCTCGCGCAGCCTCTCGGGCGCTTCGGCGGCGAGGTCGTGGCACTCCGACGCGTCCTCCGCCACGTGGTACAGCTCCCACGCGTCCTCGCCGAAGTCTTCGGTGCGCTCGAGGAGCGGTTGGTACACCACGGCCTTCCATCCGTCGTGATAGATGGCGCGGCAGCCGAACATCTCGAAGTACTGCGTATCGCGGGCGCTCGCGGCGGCGGCATCGTCGAAGGTGCCCGCGAACGAGACACCGTCGAGCGACGTCTGCTCCACCCCGTCGATGGCGGCCGGCGGGTCGTCGCCGATGACGTCGAGGATCGTGGCCGCGAGATCGACGGCGTGGACGTACTGGTGCCGGGTCTCGCCCCTGGCATCGACACCGGCCGGCCACGACACGATCAGTGGGTCGGCGACGCCGCCCTCGTGCACCTCGCGCTTCCAGCGCCGGAACGGCGTGTTGCCGGCCACGGTCCAGCCCCACGGGTAGTTGTTGTGCACCCGGGGGCCGCCGAGCTCTTCGATGCGACCGACCGCCTCCGCCACCGGGCTCCCGGCGAGGTTCCAAGGTCGGGCATCGTTGAGCGAGCCGTGCACACCGCCCTCCGACGACGCGCCGTTGTCGGAGAGCACGAACACGAGGGTGTTGTCGAGCCGGCCGATCTCGGCGAGGAAGTCGAGGACGCGGCCCACGTGATGGTCGGCGTGGCTCAGGAACGCGGCGAAGCACTCCATGAAGCGCGCCGCCACCCGCTGCTCGTCAGACGGGAGCGAGTCCCACGCCGGCACCCAGTCCGGCCGGGGCGAAAGCTCGGTGCCCTCGGGGAGCAGCCCCCGTCCCTGCTGGCGGGCAAAGGTCTCGGCCCGCCACGCATCCCAGCCGGCGTCGAAGCGGCCGCGGTACCGCCCGATCCAATCCGCCGGCGCGTGGTGCGGTGAGTGGCACGCACCGGTGCAGAGATAGAGGAAGAACGGCTTGGCCGGCTCGGCGGCATGGAGATCGGCGACGAACTCGATCGCCCGGTCGGCGATGTCCTCACTGAGGTGGTACCCGTCTTCCCACGACCAGGGCGGCGCGACGCGGTGATTGTCGTACACCAGCGCCGGCGCGAACTGGTGGGTCTCGCCGCCGAAGAAGCCGTAGAAGCGGTCGAAACCCCGCCCCAGCGGCCAGCGGGCGCGTGACGCACCGAGGTGGCGCTCCTCGTCGGGGGTGAGGTGCCACTTGCCGACGGCGTATGTCGCGTAGCCCCGGGGCCCGAGCATCTCGGAGACGAACCCGTGCTCCTTCCCGATGCGGCTGTGGTAACCGGGAAACCCGGTGGCGAGGTCGGTGATGCGTCCCATGCCGACGCGATGATGGTTGCGACCGGTGAGGACGCACGCACGCGTCGGCGAGCACAGCGCGGTCGTGTGGAAGTTCGTGTACTGCAGCCCGTTGGCGGCGAGCCGGTCGAACGTCGGCGTCTCGATGTCGGAGCCGAAGCAGCCGAACTGCGCGAAGCCGACGTCGTCCAGCAGCACGACGAGCACGTTCGGCGCGTCCGCCGGCGGCCGTACCGGCTCCGGCCACCACGGTGTCGAGTCCCGGCGGTACCGGCCGACGACACCGCCGAACGCTCCCCACTCGCTCATCGGGGGGAGGTTACGCGTGTGGATCGAACCGCGACGTGAGGCGCTCGAGGAAGGCGCGTCGCTCGGCCTTGAACGCCTGGTCGGTCGGGAGCTTGCCCGTGACGAGACGAGTGATCTGCGGGAACGCGAACGGGAACATGACGAGCGCCAGCTCCGACAGCACGAGCTGCTCGGCGTCCAGATCGTCGGGGAGTTCACCCCGGCGTTGCGCCTCCCGCACCTCGTCGCACCACTCGACGAGCGATTCCCGGCGGAGGAGCTCCTGTTCGACCTGGCGCCGGCGTCCGCGCTCCAGGCCCTCCCACATCAGCAGGCGCACGTAGTCCATCGACCCCTCGAGGCGGTCCTGGAGGTCGACGAGGCGGCCCGGCCCGGTGCGGTCCCGCTCGCGTGTCGTCGGTGCCCGCTCGGCCAAGCGCTGGCGGAGGACGGCGCGGAACAGGTCGTCCTTCGACCCGAAGTAGTAGTAGAGCATCCGCTTGTTCGTGCCCGCCCGTTCGGCGATGGCGTCGACCCGGGAGCCATCGATGCCCTTGGCCGAGAACTCCTGGAGGGCGGCGGCGAGGATGCGCCGCCGGGTGCCCTCGGGGTCACGGAGCCGCGGGCGCTCGGGGTCGCCGGCGGCCGCCGTGTTCCGGCCCCCGGTTGCGGTTGTCTCGGTCATCGTCTGCCTTTGCGCCGGGCCCTCGGGACCGCTAACGTGGACTAACTAGATAGTTAACAGTAGCAGGTTCCTCCCGGGAGCGCACCCCTGACCACCGTCGCCGACCGTCCGACGCCGCCCCGCGATCAGGCGTCGTCGGCCGCGCCCGACTCCACCCACGCCCGTCGCTGGTGGACCCTCGGCGTGCTCTCCCTGTGCGTCGTCGTGATCGGGGTCGACAACACGATCCTGAACGTCGCGATCCCGTCCATCGTGCGCAGCCTCGACGCGTCCGGATCGCAGTTGCAGTGGATGGTCGACGCCTACACGATCGTGTTCGCCTGCCTGCTCCTCACGGCCGGCTCGCTCGGCGACCGCTATGGGCGCCGCCGCACACTCATGTTCGGGCTGGCCTGGTTCGGCGTCTTCTCGGCGCTCGCGTCGACCGCGAGCTCGCCCAGCATGCTGATCGGGGCCCGCGCGCTCATGGGCGTCGGCGGCGCGTTCATCTTCCCGACGACGCTTTCGATCCTCACCAACACCTTCCGCGACCCGGCCGAGCGCGCCCGCGCCATCGGCGTGTGGGCCGGAGTCGCCGGCATCGGGATCGCGATCGGCCCCGTCGTCGGCGGGCTGCTCGTGGAGCACCTCGGGTGGGGTTCGGTGTTCCTCATCAACGTGCCGGTCTGCACCATCACGTTCGTGCTGGCGCGCTGGCTCGTACCCAACACGAGCGCGCCCGAGGAGAGCCCGCTCGACCCCATCGGCGCGCTCTTGTCGATCGCCGGGCTTGTCGGACTTCTGTTCGCCATCATCGAGGTGCCGAACCACGGTTGGACCGCTCCCGACGTGCTCGCCGGCTTCGCGATCGGCCTCGTGTTCCTCGCCGCCTTCGCGGCGTGGGAAACGCACACGCCTCGGCCCATGCTCGATGTGCGCTTCTTCCGCAACCCGCGCTTCTCGGCCGCGTCGGCGACGATCACGCTCGCCTACTTCGCGCTGTTCGCGTCGACGTTCCTGCTGACGCAGTACTTCCAGTTCGTGCTCGGGTACAGCCCGCTCGAGTCAGGACTGATGCTGACGCCGGTGGCGCTGGGCCTCATGGTCGGCTCGCCGAGCGCGCCGCGGTTCGTGCACCGGTTCGGCACGAAGCGCGTGGTCGTCTTCGGTCTCCTGGTCGTGGCGGCGGCGATGGCCTGTTACGCGTCCGACACGATCATGTCGTCGTTCGCGCTCGGGTTCGGGGTACGGCTCGTGTACGGCATCGGGATGGGCGTGACGGTCTCGCCCGTCACCGAATCGATCATGGGATCGCTCCCGCCCGGGCGCGCCGGTGTCGGCTCCGCCGTGAACGACACGACCCGGCAGACAGGCGGCGCGCTCGGCGTCGCCGTCCTCGGGAGCATCTTCGCCTCGCAATACCACGCGACATGGGACGCCGCCCGTGGCGTCTCGCCCGCGGTCGTGCACTCGGCACGCGACTCGATCGGGACGTCGCTACAGGTCGCGAAGCACCTGCCCGCCGGTGTCGCGACCCAGGTGGAGGCGGTGGCGACGGACGCCTTCCTGTCGTCGATGCGGATCACGTACACGTGCGCGGTCGCCGTCGTCCTCGGCGCCGTGTTCGTGGCGGCCCGCTTCCTGCCGGCGCGGGCGAGAGAGCCCGAGACGCACGACGACCATGAGCTCGCCGAGGCCCTGGCCCTCGGCGCCGAGAACGCCGCCAACTGAGGCGTCGAGAACGCCGCCAACTCAGCGGTCGTCCCCGAGGATATACCTCTGAGACAGAGGTATGATGCCGGCGTGACCAGTCCCGACGCCCCGCCCCGCGAGCCGTCGGCGGCGATCACTGAGGACGCGGACCGGCTGGCCAAGGCGGTCAGCGACCTGCGGCGCATCTCCCGGCGCAGCATTCGCCACGACTGGCCGTACTCGCTGCTGTCCCCGTCGCAGGTCGAGCTGCTCCGGACCGTCCTCGACCGCCCCGGGATCGGCGTCCGGGAGGCGGCGGAGTACCTCAACCTGGCGCCGAACACCGTGAGCACGCTCGTAGGAAGCCTCACCGACGCCGGCCTGCTCACCCGCGCACGGGACGAGCGTGACGGTCGCGCCGCCCGCCTCGAGGTGACGCCGGCGGCGTCGCGTCGGCGCGCCGCCTGGCGCGACCGGCGCGCGCACGTGATCGGCGCCGCGCTGCGCGACCTCGAGCCCGTCGACCGCGAGGCGATCACCCGCGCCATCCCCGCGCTGGAGCGCCTGACGTGGCAACTCGGGCGCGAGGAGTGAGCAACGAAGCCGCCTCCGTGCCCGCGCCCGCGGTGGAGTGCACGGGCCTGCGCTACCGCTTCGGCGACCACGTCGCCGTGGACGGCGTCGACCTCGACGTCCGGACGGGCGAGATGTTCGGCCTGCTCGGCCCGAACGGCGCCGGCAAGACGACGACCATCCGCATCCTCACGACGCTGCTGCCGGTCGTGGAAGGCGAGGCGCGCGTGCTCGGTCTCGATGTCTCGGCGTCGCCGATGCAGGCGCGCCGGCTCATCGGCTACGTGCCCCAGCAGCTCTCAGCCGACGGGCAGCTCACGGGGCGCGAGAACGTCTCGATGTTCGCCCGCCTGTTCGACGTGCCTCGCCGTGAGCGCCCCTATCGCGTCGACGAGGTGCTCGCCGCGATGAACCTCGAGGACTCCGCCGACCGGCTCGCGAACACGTACTCGGGCGGCATGATCCGCCGCCTCGAGCTGGCGCAGGCGCTCGTCAACCGGCCCCGGGTGCTGATCCTCGACGAGCCGACGATCGGGCTCGATCCCGTCGGGCGCGACACGGTCTGGGACCGCCTGCGAGCTCTTCAGACCGAGGGGATCACGGTGCTGCTCACGACGCACTACATGGAGGAGGCCGAGGAGCTCTGCAACCGTGTGTCGCTCATGCACCGCGGCCGCATCCGCGCGGTCGGCACACCCGGCGAGCTCGAAGCCCGCCTCGGACCCGAGGCGACGCTCGAGCACGTGTTCCGTCACTACGCCGGTGATTCGCTCGAGGAGGGAGGAGAGTTCCGTGACGTTCGTAGCACGCGGCGCGTCGCCCGCCGCCTCGGCTGACGTTGCGTTTGCGCCCGCGCCCACGCCGCCCGCGTGGCGGTGGCTGGGCAGCCGCATCGCGACGTTCTGCCTGGTCGAGATCCAGAAGATCCGCCACGACCGCACGGAGCTGGTCACGCGCGCGATCCAACCCGCGCTGTGGCTGCTGATCTTCGGCACCACCTTCAACCGGCTGCACGTCATCCCGACCGGTGGGATCGACTACCTCGACTTCCTGACGCCCGGCATCCTGGCTCAGTCGGGGCTCTTCGTCGCCGTGTTCTACGGCATCCAGGTGATCTGGGAGCGCGACGCCGGTGTTCTCGCCAAGCTCCTCGTGACGCCCACGCCGCGTGCGGCGCTGGTGACGGGCAAGGCCTTCGCGGCGTCGATCCGGGCCTTCAGCCAGGTCATCGTGATTCTCGTGCTGGCGCGCATCCTCGGCGTCGACTTCACGACGAACCCGCTTCGCCTCGTCGCCGCCGCCCTCGCCGTCGTGCTCGGCTCGGCGTTCTTCGCCACGCTCTCGTTGACGATCGCCGGGCTCGCGATGACCCGGGAGCGCCTCATGGGCATCGGCCAGGCGATCACGATGCCGCTCTTCTTCGGCTCGAACGCGCTCTACCCGGTCGACCTCATGCCGGCCTGGCTCCGCGCTTTCAGTGTCATCAACCCGCTCAGCTACGAGGTGAACGCCCTGCGGCGTCTCCTGCTCGGCACGTCCGGCAACCTGCTCGTCGACTTCAGCGTGCTGCTGTTCGCGCTGGTGGTCGGCGTCGCCGTGGCCGCGGCGATCCTGCCCCGATTGGTTCGCTGACATGGACGGCTTCAGCCGTTAGCATCTGGGACCGGTAGAGCCGCTGGGCCTCTGCCGCACTCCCCCCGATGACTACCAGAACAGCTCTCGCCGCCGCCGGCTTGGTCGCCGCTCTCGCGCTCGCTGCTTGCGGAGGCGGCAACGCGTCGATCTCGGCACGCGATACGAGCACGACGACGAGTACCACGTCGACGACCGCGACGAGCGTGCTGCCGTCGACCACCGTGCCGTCGGCCACGAGCCCGCCCGCTTCGACCACCCGCCCCACCAGCGGCTTCAAGGCCATCGAGTACGCGGGCCTCCGTTTCCAGGTACCCCAGGAGTGGCCTGTCTACGACCTGGGCAAGGACCCGACACGCTGTGTGCGTTTCGACCAGCACGCCGTGTACCTGGGACACGCGGGCGCCAACCAGGACTGCCCGGCGCAGCTGGTCGGGCGGACCGAAGCCGTCCAGGTGGAGCCGATCGACGCCACGTCACAGGTCACGGCGTCCGCCGCCACCACCCCGGGCACGATCAACGGTCTCGCTGTCCACGTCGACCCGTCGAGCGCGATCACCCGCAGCCTGGTTGCGGCGTTCGACGACCCTCGTCTCGTCGCGACGGTGACCTTCCGTCAGAGCGACGCGCTCGCGCAGCAGATTCTCCAGACATTCGAGCGGGCAGGATGAGGCGCTGGACGGCCGCGCTCGCAGTCGCGGCTGTGCTCGTAGGCATCGTGGCGTGCCGGCCGACGAAGCCGCCCCCGCCCCCGCCGCCGAGCGGTGGCGCGAACGGGTTCGACGCGTGCACCGCGCCGTCGGCCGGCGCCATGCAGGCGTGGCTGCAGTCGCCGTACCGCTTCGTCGGCGTATACATCGGCGGCGGCAACGCGGCATGCAGCCAGCCGAACCTCAACGCCGGCTGGGTCGACACGGTGCACAGCTGGGGCTATGGCCTCATCCCGACGTACGTTGGGTTGCAGGCGTGGTGCACCTCTGCCGGCGGCGTTGGGGTCATGTCGCGCGACCTCGCCACCGCCCAGAGCCAGGGATACACCTCAGCCGTCGACGCGGTGGATAACGGTGCCGTCCCCCGAGGACTCGGAGCAGGGACGCCGATCTACTTCGACATGGAGGCGTACAACTCGGGTGCGGCGGGCTGCACCGACGCCGTCACGTCGTTCATATCAGGGTGGATCGCCGGGTTGCACGACCGG
>DATFXL010000083.1:0-14220 GCA_035316025.1 Acidimicrobiia bacterium | reverse complement strand
CTCGACCGCGCCCACCCCCCGCCCGCCGAACTTGGTGGGCCACGCCACACCGACCCACCGACCCTCGGCGAGCTTCGCCTGCCAGTCGCGCCCGAACGCGATCTCGTCGGCCAAGTCGTCGAAATGCGGGGGAAGGCCTTTGCCGTACTCCCACGGGAGGTGCTCGCGCAGCCAGGCGCGCACTTCGGCGCGGAGTTCTGCCTCGGCCTCCGTCGGCTCCAGGTTCATCCGGCCGCAGGGTACCGGGACGCGCTGTAGCGTCCCCTGCGGAGTCGGGAGTCGCGATGGCAGGGACACAGGATGCAGTCAGGGTCGGGTTCTTTCCGACCGCGGGCCCTGTGAACGAGACCGGCGACGCCGCCGCGTATCTCGCCCGGGCCCACGACGCCGGCATCGACCACGTGTGCTGCGGTGACCACGTGAGCTTCTTCGTGGGTGTCGGGCTCGACGGGCTGCTGCAGGCGACCGCGCTCACGATGCTGCACCCCACGCTGCCCGTCATGACGGGCGTGTATCTGCTGCCCTTGCGCCATCCCGTCCTCGTCGCTCGCCAGCTTTCCGACCTCGACCAACTCGCGCCGGGTCGCGTCGTCTTCGGCGTCGGGATCGGCGGCGAGGACCGCCACGAGGTCGAGATCTGCGGCGTCGACCCGCGCACGCGTGGTCGACGCATGGAAGAGAGCCTGACGGTCTTGCGGCAGCTGCTGAGCGGCGCGCCCACGACGTTCCACGGCGAGTTCTTCGATCTCGACGATGCGCTCGTTCTCCCTCCGCCGGCGCAGCCCGTGCCGATCATCGTGGGCGGTCGCTCGGACGCGGCTGCTCGCCGCGCCGGCCGGTTGGGCGACGGCTGGCTCGGCATCTGGAACTCGGCCCACCGCTTCCGCGACGTCGTCGAGATGGCGGGCGAGGAGGCGGCGCGAACGGGCCGGGCCGATCCTCCGTCGCGTCATGCGATGCAGCTCTGGTGCGGGATCGCCGACACCAAGGAACGCGCCCGCGCGCGACTCGCGCCCGCGATGGAGGCCTTCTACCAGATCCCGTTCGAGCGCTTCGAGAAGTACTCGCCAGCCGGTACCCCCGAGGACGTCGCCGAGTTCCTCTCGCCGTACGTCGAGGCTGGCTGCCTGTGGTTCAACCTGATCCCGCAGGCGGACGACCGGGACGCAGCGCTGGCAGGTGCGGCCGCGGTCAAGAAGCTGCTCGCGCGCGCGTGAGCCCGTGACGGCGGAGATCCGCATCCACCGCCGGTTCCGCGGTCCGCCCGACAGCGGCAACGGCGGGTACACCTGCGGACTCGTCGCCGCGGCCCTGTCCGGTCCGGCGGAGGTGACGCTGCGCCGGCCACCTCCCCTCGAGACGCCGTTGCGCGTCGAACACGGCGACGACGGCGTCCAAGTGCTCGAGGGCGACGCGCTCGTGGCCGAAGGCGCCCTCGCGTCCGCCGACCTCGGCATCGACGTCCCCGACCCCGTCGGCATCGCCGACGCCGGGCACGCTGCGACGCGATCGCCGCTACACGAACACCCCGAGGACCACCCGTTCCCGACGTGCTTCGTGTGCGGCCCGCAGCGCGCGCAGGGAGACGGCCTGCGCATCCTCGTCGGGCGGGTCACCGGTCGCGACGTGGCGGCCGACACTTGGACACCCGGCGCTGATCTCGCCGGCGCGGACGGCGTCGTGCATCCCGAGTTCGTGTGGGCCGCGCTCGACTGCGCCGGCGGCGTCGGCTCCTTCCTGGTCGAGCCGCTCGAGGGGAACCCGTACGTGCTCGGTCGCTTCGCGGTGAGGATCCCGGGCGTCGTGCGCGCCGGCGAGCCGCACGCCGTGGTCGGGTGGCGCATCGGCCGCGACGGCCGGAAGCTGACGGCGGGCTCGGCGGTCTTCACCGCCACCGGCCACCTCGCCGGCCTCGCCCGCGCCATCTGGATCCGGCTGGCTTAGCTCCGCTCCTCGATCGGGACGTACTTGTGCTCGGTCGGGCCGGTGTAGATCTGGCGAGGCCGGCCGATCTTCGTCTTCGGGTCGTGCATCATCTCGTTCCAATGCGCGATCCAGCCCGGAAGACGGCCGATCGCGAAGAGCACGGGGAACATGTCGGTCGGGAACCCCATCGCCCGGTAGATGAGGCCCGAGTAGAAATCGACGTTCGGGTACAGCTTGCGTTCGATGAAGTAGTCGTCGTTGAGCGCGACCTGCTCGAGTTCCCGAGCCAGATCCAGGAGCTCGTCACTGCTCTGCAGGTCGGCCAGCACCCGCTCGGCGGTCGTGCTCAGAACCCGCGCCCGCGGGTCGTAGTTCTTGTAGACGCGGTGGCCGAAGCCCGACAGCCGGAACGGGTCGTCCGGGTTCTTGGCTTGCTCCACGTACTTGCTGACGTTCCCGCCGTCGGCCCGGATCCGCTCCAGCATTTCGATGACGGCCTGGTTTGCACCGCCGTGGAGTGGTCCCCACAGCGCGTTGATGCCGGCCGCCACGGATGCCCACAGGTTGGCCTCGCTCGATCCCACGAGACGGACCGTTGACGTCGAGCAGTTCTGCTCGTGATCGGCGTGCAGGATGAGCAGCTGCTTGAGCGCGTGCACCACGATCGGGCTCACCTCGTAGCGCTCGGACGGCACGGCAAACATCATCGTGAGGAAGTTCTCGATCAGGTCCAGCTCGTTGTTCGGGTAGAGGAAGGGCTGGCCGATCGACTTCTTGTACGCGTACGAAGCGATCGTCGGCAGCTTCGCGATGAGGCGCACGGTCGACAGATGCACCTGCTCCTCGTCGTGGATGTCGTCACTATCCTGATAGAAGGTTGACAGCGCACTGACGACGGACGAGAGGATCGCCATTGGGTGCGCGTCCTTCGGGAAGCCGTCGTAGAACCGCTTGACGTCCTCTTTGACCAGGGTGTGGCGGCGTACCTCGTACCGGAACTCGTCCAACTTCTCCTGCGTGGGGAGGTCACCCCAGATGAGCAGATAGCAGGTCTCGAGGAATGACGGATGCTCCCGCTCGACGAGCTGCTCGATCGGGATGCCGCGGTACCGCAGGATCCCGGCGTCGCCGTCGATGTACGTGATCGCCGACTGGCACGCACCTGTGTTGACGAACCCGTAGTCGAGCGTGATGAACCCGGTCTGGGACCGCAGCTTCGAGATGTCGACGGCCGCTTCGTTTTCGCTGCCGCGGACAGTGGGCAGCTCGATCTCCTTCTCGTCGTAGTGCAGGACGGCGGGGGGTTCGCTCATCTCCGACTCCTTCAGCTCGTGATCTTCGTCAGCTCCGCGGCACCTCGCTCCATGGGAGGTCCTTGTCGACGCGGGGCTCGCCCGGCAGTCCGAGCACCCGCTCACCCAGGACGTTGCGAAGGATCTCG
This sequence comes from Acidimicrobiia bacterium, assembly GCA_035316025.1. Taxonomy (GTDB): domain Bacteria; phylum Actinomycetota; class Acidimicrobiia; order IMCC26256; family JACDBD01; genus JALZAA01. The sequence continues at coordinate 10,853 of DATFXL010000083.1, read as the reverse complement.
GACGTGCCGCCTTCGATCGAGTACGCCCGCGACCGGAGGAACATCTTGCGCGGGTCTCCGCCTCCCGTGAGGCTCGCCTCGGCGGGGCGCACCATCTCGTAGCTCGGGTAGAGCAGCCCGTCGGCGCCCAGCACGTCCATGCACAGCTCGTAGATGCGCCGGTTCGTCTCCGCGAACGCGAGCTTCGCCACTGAACCTTCGGGACCCGGCGTCCCGGCTTTGCGATTGGCCGCCGCCCGCGTGTTCGTGAGCCGGAGCACTTCGGCGTCGATCCAGAGGCGGGTCAGCCGGTCGCGCCGGACCCGGTCGTGACGCTCTGGGTGTTCGCGCCAGACCTTCAGCGCGTCGCCGATGGGTCCGGAGTTGCGGCCCGCCACTGCGCCGCCGATGGTGACTCGCTCGTTCATCAAGGTGGTGAGCGAGACGCGCCAGCCGTCGCCGAGGCCGCCGATGCGATCGGCATCCGGGACTCGCACCCCGGTGAGGTACACCTCGTTGAACTCGGCTTCGCCCGTGATCTGGCGGAGCGGACGGACATCGACGCCCGGGGCGTGCATGTCGAGCGCGAAGTAGGTGAGGCCGCGGTGCTTGGGAGCGTCCGGATTCGTGCGGGCCACGAGCATGCCGCGGTCGGCCCGGTGGGCGAGCGTGTTCCACACCTTCTGGCCGTCCACGACCCACTCGTCGCCGTCGCGCACGGCGCGCGTCGACAGACCTGCGAGGTCGGAGCCGGCGCCGGGTTCGCTGAAGAGCTGGCACCACAGCTCCTCGCCGGTGAACAGCGGCCGGAGTAGGCGCTCCTTCAGTGCGTCGTCGGCGTGGGCGGCGATCGTCGGTGCGGCGAGGAAGATCCCGAAACCGTTGCGCTCGAGCGCGTCGGCCCGGACGCCGGCTCCCCGGATGCGCTCCTCGACACGACGCTGCATCTCGGGCGCCAGCCCGAGGCCGCCGAAACCCTTCGGGAACCAGACCCACGCCAGACCGAGGTTGTACTGCGCACCGCGGAACGCGACGACGTCGGCCGGATCGTGCTCGGCGAGAAGGCGGTCGACGAGCGCATCGACCTCGTCGGTGCTGGTGACCGAGGGGGTGGTCGTCGTCATCCCATCGAGCGTACCGACCGGCCGGGAACGATGGGACCGTCCGGTAGCCTCCGCGGCGCATGGACTTCGAGCTGTCCGACGACCAGCTTGCGTTGCGCGACGGTGCGCGCGAGCTGCTCGACGGCCTCGCCGACGCCACGCGTGTACGCACCGTCGTCGACGCCGGCGGCGGCATCGACCACGGGCTCTGGAAGGCGATGGTCGAGCAGGGCTGGACCGCGGTCGAGGTGCCTGAGGAGCAGGGCGGTTTGGGGCTCGGTGCCGTGGAGGTCGCGGTGCTCGTCGAGGAGATCGGCCGCCACGTCGCACCGGCTCCGTTCCTGTCGACGCTGCTCGCGTGGGGCGCACTCACCCGGGCGGGACGCGACGACCGGGCCGAACGGCTCGCGGGAGGCGACGCGATCGGTTGCGTGGCCTGGACCCGGCGCGGGCGCGGCGGTGTGCGAGCCGAGGGCGACCGGCTCACGGGGCGCGCCGACCCCGTGCCCTTCGCGCCGAGCGCGGACGTCGCCGTCGTGACGGCCGACACCGACGACGGGCCGGCGGTGTACCTGGTCGAGCTGCCGGAGGCCGAGCGGCCGCGACGAGAGCCCGCCATGGACCAGACACGGGAGCTCGCGTGGTTGCGCTTCCACGACACGCCGGCGGAACGGTTGGGCGACGCCCCCGACGTCGAGGCGCTGCTCGACCGGGGCGCAGCGTTCACCGCCGCCGAGATGCTCGGGAGCGCGTCGCGCGCCATGGAGATGGCCGTCGGCTACGCGAAGGACCGGGTGCAGTTCGGCCGGCCGATCGGGAGCTTCCAGGCCGTGAAGCACCGGTGCGCCGACATGCTCGTCGACGTCGAAGGGATGCGTTCGAGCGCGTACTGGGCGGCATGGTGCATCGGCGCCGGCCACGAGGACGCGTCGGTAGCCGCCTCGACCGCCAAGATCTGGTGCTCGGACGCGTCCAAACGCGTGATGGCGTCCGCGCTCCAGGTGCACGGCGGCATCGGCTTCACCTGGGAGCACGATCTGCACCTTTTTCTCAAGCGCGCCCAGCTCGACCAAGTCAGCTTCGGCGACGCTCCGTACCACCGGCAGCGGCTCGCCGACCTGCTCCGCCCACGCGTCGAGGCCGGTCGCAGCGTCATCTGACAGGATCGCCGCGTGCTCGGGGGGAAGCGGACCGAACTCGCCTCGACGGTCGCCCTCGTGGTGATCGTGTTCGCGTCGCCGATGGTGGCGAGCGCGAACCGCCTCGACAACAGGCTGCGCACCAATCAAGTGCAGGTCCTGGCGACGCACAACAGCTATCACATCGAGCAGGACGCTCCGATCCAGTCGCCGCCGAACATGCAGTACACGCACCCGCCGCTCGACCAGCAGCTCGACCTCGGCGTACGCGGTTTCGAGCTCGACGCCGCCAACTCGGCCGACGGGCAATTCCCGGTGCTGCACACGCCCGTCATCGACGCCACGAGCAACTGCACGCCGATCGCGCAGTGCCTCCAAGTGGTACGTACGTGGTCAACGGCACATCCCGGCCACGTGCCGATCTTCATCCTGATCGAACCGAAGAACGACGACATCGACTTCACGATCGACCCGACGCTGCGCCGGTTCGACGCCGCCGCCCTCGACCAGCTCGACGCCACGGTCCGCTCCTCACTCGGCCGGCAGCTGATCACGCCGGACAGCGTGCGTGGCAAGGCCAAGACCCTGCGCGCCGCCGTCACCAGCCGGGGCTGGCCGACGCTGGGCAAGACCCGCGGCAAGGTGCTCGTCGCCCTCAGCACGAGCGGCGCCATCCGTAACGCATTCCTGGAGGGGCACCCGTCGCTCGAGAAGCGGGCGATGTTCGTGACCGCCGCAGTTCAGGCCCCGTCGGCCGCGATTATCAAGATGGACGACCCCGACGAGGCCACGATCCAGGAGCTCGTGAAGGGCGGCTTCATCGTTCGCACCCGCGCCGATGCCGATCTCGTCGAGGCACGGAACCACGACGTGACCCGGCGGGATATCGCGCTCCGAAGCGGCGCCCAGATCGTCAGCACCGACTTCGAGGTCCCGGTGCCCGCCATCGGCGGCGACTACGTCGTACAGATCCCCGGCGGCACGCCCGCCCGCTGTAACCCCGTCAACGCCCCCAAGAACTGCAAGCCCTCGGACGTCGAGAACCCCCGGCAGCTCGCGCGCCGATGATTTGGCGTCCCAGAGACCGAATTCTTGCGGTTCAGCGACGCCAAAACGCTTGGGCCAGCTCCGTCAGGGCGGCGCGATCGGGCTTCCCGGCGGCGAGGAGGGGGAGCTCGTCGAGATGGACGACGCGTTCTGGCGTCTTGAACCGCGCGACGCCCTGTTGCTCGAACCAGACCCGGCACATGGCGAGGTCGAAGTGCGGCGTGGCCACGACGAACGCGCAGACGCGCTCACCGAGGCGGGCGTCCGGTTCGCCGACGACGGCGGCCTGTCGCACCGCGGGGTGGGCCTCGAGGATCCCTTCGACCTCGGCGGCGGCGATGTTCTCGCCGCCGCGGATGATGACGTCCTTCATGCGGCCGGCGATCGTGAGCCAACCGTCGGCGTCGACGGTGGCGAGGTCGCCGGTGCGGAACCAGCCCCGATGGATCGCGCCGCGCGTCTGGTCGGGGTCTGCGTAGCCAACGAACAGCTCCGGTCCCCGCAGCCACAGCTCGCCGACTTCGCCGGCCGGCCGCGCCTGCCCGGTCTCGGGATCACTCACCCGCAGCTCGACGGTGCCAGTCGCATGCCCGTCCGTCTCGCGGGCCCGCTGGACGGGATCCTGCGGCGTGCTCGTCGTCACCGTCGGAGCCTCGGTAGACCCGTACGTGCGCTTGACCCGCGCCCCGAACGTGTCAGTCGCCTGCTCGACGAACGCGGGCGTGACACCGGCGCCGCCGCTCGAGATCAGACGCAGACTCCGCACGCGGCGGGGCTCGAAGCCGGGTGCGTCCATCAGACCGACGAAGAACGTCGGCGGGCCGATCATGAACGTGATGTGTTCGCGTTCGATCGTCTCGATTGCCTCCTCCGGGCGCCATCTGGCCATCAAGGTGGCGCGCATCGGAACCACGCCCGGGATGAGCACCGCGTTCAGCAGCCCGGAGACGTGCGCCAGCGGCGCCGGCATGAGGATCGAGTCGCCCGGTACGAGCTCGTGGGCGCGGATCATGGCGCGCGCCTTGTATGCCAGCCCGCGCTGAGTGTGCAGCGCCGCCTTCGGTACGCCGCTCGACCCCGAGGTGAACAGCACGACGGCCAGATCGCTCGGGCGCGCCGCCGAACGGGTGACGGGCGTTCCCGCGTCCAGCAGCTTGGGTAGCCGTGCGCTCGGCCCGCGCAGCTCGTCGGCGGGGAGCCACACCTGCGCATCGAGCGTGCCGAGCATGCGTTCGACGTCGGCCGGGCCGGCCTGGTGGTGGATCGGCGCGGCGATCGCACCCAGCCGCCAGCACGCCCGGTACAGGACGACGGCTTCGTGCCAGTTCGGGGACTGCCAAGCGACCACGTCCCGCCGACGCACCCCCGCCCCCCGCAAGCCGCCGGCCAGGGCGGCCACCTGCGCTTCGAGCGCGCGCCCGTCGAGGCGGACGCCAGCCGAGTCGTCGACCACGAGGTCGCCGGTCGCGCTCCGTGCCGCGTCCGATACCACCGCGTCGAGCGACGGGATGTCCCATGCGCCGCCCGGCGCCAGGTAATCGCGTGCGCGCGGGTGGCGGTACGTCGGCCGGAGCGTCACGCGCCGGCGAGCGGGTCGCGCCATCCGGCGCTCACGCTCGTTGCGCCCTTCACGACCTGGGAGCCGATGTAGTTGCGCTGGATCTCGACCGTCCCGGCTCCGATGCACAGTCCGCGGATGTCGCGGTAGGCGCGCTCGACCGGGTACTCGCGGCTGTAGCCGTAGCCGCCAAGCAGCTGAATCGCCTCGTCGCACACGAACTTCGCGGCCAAGTTGGCCGCCGCCTTCGCCATCGCCGTCTCGAGCGCGGGCGGAGTGCCGCCCGGACCGGCGAGGTGGAGCGCACGGAGGAGCAGCAGCCGGGCGCCGTCGAGCTGCGTCGCCATGTCGGCCGCCTTCCACTGCAGGCCCTGCAGGTGCGCCAAGGGCCGGCCGCCGACGACGCGCTCGTTGATGTACCGCATCGCGTACTCGAACGCGCCCTGCGCGGCACCGAGGCACATGGCGGCGTTGCCGCACCGTTCGTGGTTGAGATGCGAGATCAGCGTCTTGAACGCGTCGCTCTTCGACGGGTCGCCGGCGAGGAGGACGTCCTCGCGCGCGACGTAGACGTCGTCGAAGGCCAGCTCGGCCTCGCTGGTGCCGCGCAATCCCATCTTGGCGTGCGTCCCGGCGCAGCTCACGCCGTCGGACTGCAGGTCGACGACCACCGCGCCGATGCCCTTCGAGCCCTCACTGCCCGGGAAGCGGCACCACACCAGGCATGCGCCCGCCTTGTGCCCGCCGGTGACGTAGTTCTTGTACGCGTTGAGGCGGTAGCCGTCGCCGTCGGGCGTGAGCCGGGCATGCATGTGGTTCACGGCCGAGCCGGCCTCGCTCTCGCTGATGCCGATGCAGAACAGCGCCTCGCCGGTGGCCGCCAGCGGGAGCCAGCGCTCCTTCAGCGCCTCGCTCCCGAGGTGCTCGATCGCGCGCGGGGGGCCGTTGTAGATGAGCTGGGCCAAGATGGCGCTCGAGACGTCCGCCCGGGCGAGCTCCTCGAGGGCGATCGCGGCCTCGACGTCGCCCATGCCCATGCCGCCGTACTGCTCGCCGACGGTGATGCCGAACAGTTCGGCCTTGCGCAGCGCGTCCCACGACGCATCGGGGAACTCCTCGGTCTCGTCCCAGTGGCGGGCGTTGGGCGCCAGCTCGCGCTCGGCGACGTCGCGGGCGAGCTTGCGCAGGGCCTGCTGATCCTCGTTCTCCGCGAACGGATCGGCGCCCGCGGCGCTCGTCGACATCCCTGACAGGGTAGTCAGCGTTCTCGTGCGTTCATGTGAGCGCGCCTGGCGGCGCGGCCCGGGCGTCGAGCGTCTTGCGCCGCAGCCTTGCGATCTCCGCCTTGGTAAATCGCGCGTGCAGGTCGCGGGCCCACGACCGGAGGTCGTAGAACAACAGACGACTGTCCCGGCTGACCCGTGGCTGTTGGCCGAGGGTGCTCGTGTACTCAGCTTCGATGCCCACGCCGTGGTCCTCGTAGCCGGCGCGGTCGATCATGAGCCCGGTGAACCCGACGGCTGTGAGCGCGTCGAGCGCCTCGGGCGCCGGGAGCCGCACCAGCGCGCCCTGCCAGTCGCCCTCACGGCCGCGCACCGAACCCCAGCTCCAGCGGAGGGAGTCGGCGTGCAACCAGCCGCGCACCTGGTCGTAGGGACCGGTCCCGACGATCATGCCCGCCTCGGGGAAGAACACGTAGGGCATCTGGAAAACGGCCGCGCCCGACCCGAGATCGCGCTCGATGCCGTGCATGAACACGTCGTCGCTGTCCCAGGCGTGGTCGAGCGCCTTGTAGTCGGGGATGTCGGCCGACGACGTCTGGTCGAAGATCCCGATTGCGAGAACCGCCACGCACAGGACTCCGGCGACGACCGCGCGCCCGTGCCAGCGCGGCACGCGGGCCACGATCCAGTCGAGCCCGAACGCGACCGCGACGAGCGCGAAGAACGCAATGAACACCGAGATCCGGTTGTACGAGCGGATGTACCGGATGCCGGCCGCGGAGATGAGGAGCGAGATGCCGCTGACGGCGGCCACGATCACGGCGACGACGGTGAGCAGGCCGAGGCGCTTCCCGATCTCGGCGCGGGTGCCCAACTCGGGCGGCGCGCGGGCGGGCGTGTCGTCGCGCCGCCGGCGGAGCAGGCGGCTGAGGGTGAACACGACGAGCCCGACGAAGCCGACGGCCCCGATGAGGCCGAGCTGCTGCCCGCGCTCCGACTTCGCTACCGGGCTGAACCGGTCGCTCTTGCGTTGGGCCTCGGCGAAGGCGTTGATGCGGTGGTCGACGCGCGGGAGCAGGAGCTCGGATATCCGGAGCCCGTTCACCTCCGTCTCGGAGATCCCACGCGGGATCGCCTGGTCGTTCTGTCCGTGCTTCGCCCAATACAAGAACGACGGCATGAGATTGAGCAGGAGCACCCCGACGACGATCCCGGCGGCCACGGCGCCGGAAGCGAGCCGCCGCCAGCTGCGCCGGGCCACGAAATCGGCGATCACCGCCGCGGTCAGGAGGAGCACGGCGAAGAACGCGTAGTACGGGCCGGTCGATCCCAACGCGGCCGACGCCAGCAGCCACGGGACCGCACGCCGGCTCCACAACGCCAGCCGCCATCGCGGCTCCGGCGAGTCGCGGCGGGTCGTGAACGGCGGATCGTCCGACAGCACCTGCAGGATGAGCAACGTCGCGATCGGGACCATGAAGTAGCCCGACAGCAGCAAGTGCGCCTCGCCGCGCGCGAAGTGATACGGGAGGAAGCTGTACAGGATGGCGACGATCGCCGCCACGAGACGGGAGACGCCGAGCCGCCGGAGCACGAACCACGCTGCGAGAGAGACGGCGACGAACGTGAGCAGGTAGTAGACGTTCACCGTGAGCACCGCGTCGCGCAGGAAGAAGCCGAGCCCCCGCAGGAGCGCGAGCTGGAGATTGTCCCCGGTCTCGGGGTTGTCGTAGAGCTGCAGACTGAACGGCCAGCCGAGGTTCGGGATCCGCAGGTATGCGCTGTGCTCGACCAGACCCTTCGTGAGCATGAGGTAGTAGGGGGCGTCGGGCGCGTACGCGAGCGGCGGCTGATCCGTCGCGTTGTAGACGAAGGGAACGCGCAGGTTCGCCTCCCACAGCCGCAGTGTGATCACGAGGAGCCCTGCCGTGGCGGCGGCGACGCCGGCGGCGTCGGCGAGCGGGGCTCGCCAGCGCGACCGCGCGCGGGCCGACGTCACCTCGACGTCGGCGGCGCCCGGCGGCTCCGTTGTGGTGGTCGCGTCGGTCGCAGACGGCACCGGCCGACGGTAGCCTGAGCTTCAAGTCGACCGAGCGACAGCGCGCACACCGAAGCGGCGCCGTCACGACGAGTCAGGGGGACCGGATGGAGGACCGCGACAAGCTCTACATCGACGGCGCATGGGTGCCTTCGACGGGCTCCGGAACCATCGACGTACTGAACGCGACCACCGAGGAGGTCATGGGTCGCGTCCCCGAGGGCACCCCCGAGGACGTCGACCGGGCCGCCAAGGCGGCGTGCCGGGCCTTCGAGACGTGGAGCTCGACTCCCGTGGAGGAGCGGGCGAAGTACCTCCAGAAGCTCCACGAGGGCCTGAACGCGCGCATGCAGGACATCGCCGAGACGGTGACGGGCGAGGTCGGCATGCCCATGGTGTTCTCCCAGATGATCCAAGCCGGACTGCCGGCGATGGTCATGGGCTCGTACGTCGACATCGTCAACCAGTTCCCGTTCGAGGAGCAGATCGGCAACTCGCTCGTCGTGCGCGAACCCTTGGGCGTCGTCGGTTGCATCACGCCGTGGAACTACCCCCTCCACCAGATCGTGGCGAAGGTGGCGCCCGCCATCGGCGCCGGGTGCACGGTCGTGTTGAAGCCGAGCGAGGTGGCGCCACTCAACGCGTTCATCCTCGCCGAGATCGTCGACGACGCCGACCTCCCGCCCGGGGTGTTCAACCTTGTCAGCGGCACCGGCCCGGTCGTGGGCGAGGCGATGGTGACCCATCCCGGCGTCGACATGATCTCGTTCACGGGATCGACGCGGGCCGGCAAGCGTGTTGCCGAGCTCGCGACCGACACGGTGAAGAAGGTGACGCTCGAGCTCGGCGGCAAGTCGCCGTTCGTCATCCTGCCCGACGCGCCCGTCGAGGACGCCGTGAAGGCCGGTGTCGGCAGCTGCTTCCTGAACTCGGGCCAGACGTGCATCGCGTGGACGCGCATGCTCGTGCCGCGGGACAAGCAGGACGAGATCGTTTCGGCCGTCAAGGAGGTGGCCGAGACGTACACCGTCGGGGATCCGAACGACCCCAACAACCGGCTCGGCCCAGTGATCTCCGAAACACAGCGGGAGCGCGTCCGCAACTACATCAACAAGGGCATCGACGAGGGAGCAGAGCTCGTCACCGGCGGGCCGGACGCCCCCGCCGGGCTCGACAAGGGGTACTTCGTCAAGCCGACGGTGTTCAGGAACGTGCGCAACGACATGACGATCGCCCAGGAGGAGATCTTCGGCCCCGTGCTGTCGATCATCCCGTACGACGACGAGGACGACGCCGTCCGCATCGCCAACGACACGATCTACGGGCTGCACGCCGGCGTGTTCGGAGGCGACCAGGAGCACGCCACGCGAGTGGCGCGTCGCATCCAGGCGGGGCAGGTCGACATCAACGGCCAGAACTTCAACCCGATGGCGCCCTTCGGCGGCTACAAGCAGTCGGGTCACGGGCGTGAGCTCGGGAAATACGGCCTCGAGGAGTACCTCGAGACGAAGTCGCTGCAGATGTCGTGACGACAGAACCGGTCATCCGGCCCGAATTCGAGTACGAAGTCGACTTCACGACCGGTCAGCCGTACCCGATCTGGGCGCGAGCCCGTCGCGAGTGCCCGGTCATCTACACCGAGACCGGCGGCATGAGCGACCGCCCGACGTACCACGTCACCCGGTACGCCGACGTCGAACGGGTGCTGCGCGACGGCACGACGTTCTCGTCGTCCATCAACGCGGAGCACATCGGCCAGTTCATGGGGGAGCTCATCCTGGCGATGGGCGGCGCCGAGCACCGCGCCTACCGGAATCTCGTCGCGCACGCGTTCCGGGCGTCGGCGCTGGAGCGATGGGACGCGCAGCTGATCCGGCCGACGATCACCCGGCTCCTCGACGACATCGCCCCCGCGGGCCGCGCCGACCTCGCGCAGGCCGTCACCTCGAAGTATCCCGTGCAGGTGATCTGCGGCATCGTCGGCGTCCCGCTCGATGACAGCGCCCAGTTCCATCACTGGGCCGAGCTGATCAACACCGGGCCGTTGCATCCCGACCGCGGCCACGAGGCCTCGCAGGCGATGCGGGACTACCTCGAGCCGATCGTCGAGGACCGGCGCGCCCACCCTCGCGACGACCTCATCAGCGACCTCGTCCACGCCGAGATCGACGGCCAGCGACTCACCGACGAGAAGATCTACGGGTTCTTGCGGCTGCTCCTGCCCGCCGGCGCCGAGACGACGTATCGGGTCATGGGCAACGCGCTCGTCGCGCTGTTGACCGATGCCGAGACGATGGCCGCGGTCGTTGCCGACCGCAGCCTTCTGCCCGCGGTGATCGAGGAGACGCTGCGCTGGGAGACGTCGGTTACCCAGGTGAGCCGGGTCGCCGCCGCCGACACCGAGATCGCCGGCTGCCCGGTCGAGGCGGGCGCGCCCATCAGCGTGATCACGGGGTCGGCGAACCACGACCAGGACCGGTACGAGGTTCCCGACGAGTGGCGCATCGATCGCCCGCCGCAGAACCACGTCGCGTTCGGTACCGGCCAGCACCAGTGCCTCGGCATGCACCTCGCCCGCCTGGAGCTGCGGGTGGGCCTGGACGAGACCCTCACCCGCCTGTCGAACCTCCGGCTCGATCCTGATGCTCCGCCGCCGGTCATCCAAGGCTTCGCGTTCCGGGGCCCGGACTCGATCCCGGTGGTGTTCGACCCGAGCTGAATCTTCCGGGATGCGGTGACGGTCAGCCTTCTTGTCGGGCGACGCGC
>DATFXL010000082.1:0-39333 GCA_035316025.1 Acidimicrobiia bacterium | reverse complement strand
GCGGTCGTGATGCCGGTGATCTCGAGATGGCCGCGGACCGATCGCGCGACCGGGCCGTCGTCCCCGCCGAGGGCGCGGGACGCGTCGTCACGTCCTTCCGTCGTGCTCCACAGCTCGATGCCGTCGTGCGGCACCATGCCGGCGCGGCCACGCCCGGCGAGCGCGTCGAACAAGGGCCGCCACTCGTCGCGGGCGCGCACGAGGACCAGCGACGAGAGGAGATCGTGGAGCTCGTCCGCCGTGGCGGGCTCGGGCTCGATCTCCTCGTGCACCTGCGCGATGGCCTCGGGATCGAGCGAGCCGATTGCGGAGAGGTCCACCTGCAAGCCGCGGCGCAGCGTGACGGCATTGGTGCGGCGGTTCTGGAACTCTTCGTCGTCGAGGAACGCGTACGGCCGGGCGTTGATGATCTCGTGGGACAGCGCCGACGCCTCCGTCGTGTCGACGCAGTGCACCGTCACGCTTCCAGACTCGATTCCCTCCAGCAGGGCGCGCAGGCCGTCGACGTCGAGCGCCTCGTGCAGCGTGTCGCCCATCGTCTCGCGTACGAGCACGTGGTCGGGGACCTCGATCGGGCCGGTCATGTTGTCCTGGCACGCGGCCGCCTGCGGGAACACCGCCGCGAGCAGATCGTCCGACTCCATCCGTTGGATGGGCGGGGGGTTGCGCCGCCCGTTGCGGAAGCGAAGCACCATCAGGGCCCGGTTGAGGTTCCATCGCCAACGGGCCTGGAACATCGGCGAGTCGAGGACGGCGTGCTCCAGCGTGTCCTCGACGGTGGCGCTCTTGACGTACTGGGGCACTTCCTCGAGCGAGAAACTGTGCGTGAGCCCGAGCGAGAGCACAATGGCGTCGTCGGTGGCGGCGGCCTGCAGCTCGAAGTCGAAGGTGCGACAGAACCTCTTGCGCAGCGCGAGCCCGAGGGCGCGGTTGATGCGGCCGCCGTACGGCGAGTGCACGACCAGCTGCATCCCGCCGGTGTCGTCGAAGAAGCGCTCCAGCACGAGCTGCTTCTGGGTCGGCATGGCGCCGAGCGCGGCCCGACCGGCGGCGAGATAGTCGACGATCATCACCGCCGCCTCGCGCGGGATGCCGGCGGCGTGGATGAGCCACTGGCGGGCGTCGTCGGGACGTCCGTCGACCAGGTGCTCGTCGACGCGTCGCCGCAGCTCCGACACCTCCGCCGACAGCTCGACGGTGCGGGCGGGTGCCTCCCCCAGCCAGAACGGGATCGTCGGCAGCGCGCCCGCGGCGTCGCGCACCCGCACGACACCGGGCTCGATGCGGCGGATCTGCCACGAGTGCGTGCCGAGCAGGAAGACGTCGCCCGCCATCGACTCGACAGCCCAGTCCTCGTTCACGGTGCCGACGAACGTGTCGTCGGGCTCGGCGACCACGCGGTAGTCGCCGGTCTCGGGGATGGCGCCGCCCGACGTGGCGGCGGCGATGCGGGCCCCCTTGCGGCCGCGCAGCTCGCCGTTGACCGTGTCGTGGTGCGCGTACGCCCCCCGCCGGCCCCGGCCGGTCTCGATCCCGCCGGCGACGAGGTCGACAACCTCGTCAAACTCGGCCCGGGTCAGCTCGGCGTACGGCGCCGCCCGCCGGACGAGCTCGTACAGCTCGTCGGTGCGCCACTCCTCCGCTGCCACTTCGGCGATGATCTGCTGGGCGGCGATGTCGAGAGGCTGGCGCGGGAACTGGATCGCGTCGAGCCGCCCGGCGCGCACGGCGATCAGGAGAGCTGTGCACTCGACGAGCTCGTCGCGCGTCAGCGGGTACAGCCGGCCCTTGGGCGTGCCGGTACGCGTGTGGTTGGAGCGCCCGACGCGCTGCAGGAACGTGGCGATGCTCCGAGGCGAGCCGATCTGGCAAACGAGCTCGACGGGCCCGATGTCGATACCGAGCTCCAGCGACGCGGTGGCGACGAGCGCCTTCAACGCGCCGGCACGCAGGCGCGTCTCGACCCGCCACCGGCGTTCCTTCGACAGGCTGCCGTGGTGGGCAGCGACGACGTCGTCACCGAGCCGCTCGCCGAGCTGGTGCGCGAGCCGCTCGGCCATGCGCCGGGTGTTGACGAACACCAGCGTCGTGCGGTGGTGCGTGACGTGCTCGGCGATGCGGTTCAGCACGTCGGACATCTGCTCGGCTGACGCCACCGCTTCGAGCTCGCCCTCGGGCAGCTCGATGGTCACGTCCAGGGCGCGCTGGTGGCCGACGTCGACGATCTCCGGCAGTGGCCGCGCGCCGACGAGGAGCCGGCCGACGGCTTCGATCGGACGCTGCGTGGCCGAGAGGCCGATGCGGGCCGGCCGCCGTTCGCACAGTGCCTCGAGCCGCTCGAGCGTGAGTGCGAGGTGCGAACCGCGCTTGTCGCGGGCCACGGCGTGGATCTCGTCGACGATCACCGTCTCCGTGGTGCGCAGTGCGTCGCGGCCCCGAGCGCTCGTCACCAACAGATAGAGAGATTCGGGCGTGGTCACGACGAAACCGGGCGGGCGGCGCACCATCGCCGAGCGCTGTGAGCTCGTCGTGTCGCCGGTGCGCACCGAGACTCGGATGTCGGGCGGATCGAAGCCGAGCTCGGTGGCGACGTCGGCGATCTCGGCCAGCGGCCGCTCAAGGTTCTCGCCGATGTCGACCGCCAGCGCTTTCAGCGGCGAGACGTAGACGACTCTGGTGCCGACCGACACGTCGACGCCCCGTTCGTGGTCGCGGTACAGGCGGTCGATGGCGACGAGGAAGGCCGCGAGCGTCTTGCCCGATCCGGTCGGCGCCGCGATCAACGTGTCGGCGCCGGCGGCGATGTGAGGCCACCCCTGGGCCTGTGCCTCGGTCGGGCCCGCGGGGAAGCGGCGGCGGAACCACTCGGCCACCGCGGGATGGAAGCCGTCGACACCGCCGCCGGCTCGGATCGGGGGCGCGAGCTCGGGCGCGGTCAGCTGGGTCACTTCGCTCATTGTGTCGCCAGGGTATGACAGTTATCCCGACACCGTTATGGCGTGATTTCCCCCGCCGCGTTGTCACAGGATGTCGCCCTCGGGCGCGTCATCGTGACAACGGTGGGGCGAGGCGGCTGCGCTCCCGATGGCGATACGAACGGCTCCTAGGCTCCGCACCGCGCGGCCAGGAGGTTTCAGGTGGCAGACCGGTACGACCTCGTCATCGTCGGGATGGGCTCGGGCGGCATGGTGGCCGCTGAGTTCGCCGCCACCCTCGATCTCAGGGTCGCCGTTGCCGAGCGGGCGCGCGTCGGCGGCGACTGCCTCTGGACGGGATGCGTCCCGAGCAAGGCGCTGCTGGCCGCAGGGAAAGTCGCGCACAAGATGCGGACTGCCGACGACTTCGGCATGGAGGCCGTCGAGCCCAAGGTCGACCGCGGGAGCGTTTGGAAGCACATCCGCTCCGTACAGCAGGAGATCGCGTCGACGGACGACAGCCCTCGGCGCTTCGTCGACATGGGCATCGACCTCGTGTACGGGCCGGCGAAGCTCGTCGGCAGGAACTCGGTGCAGGTCGGAGACCTCACGCTCGCGACCCGCTACGTGCTCCTGTGCACCGGCAGCAGTCCCGCCGTGCCGGCCATCGACGGCCTCGAAGAAGCGGGCTACGTCACGAGCGAGAACCTCTTCGCCCTCGAGGACCCGCCGGCGAGCTTCGTGAACATCGGCGGTGGACCGATCGCGGTCGAGATGGTGCAGGGCTTCACGCGCCTGGGCATTCCCGCCACGCTGCTGCAGAAAGGGCCGCGCATCCTGCCCAAGGACGAGCCCGCGCTGGTCGACAAGCTGGTCGACAAGCTCCGCAGCGAGGGCATCGACTTGCGCGTCGATGTCGAGACCGAGAAGGTCATCGTCGAGAACGGCAAGAAGATCGTGCACGGCACCGAGAACGGGAAGCCGGCGACGTGGGCGGCCGACGAGCTGCTCGTCGCCGTGGGCCGAGTGCCGAACAAGGACGGCCTCGGCCTCGAGGAGCTCGGCATCGAGTGCACGCCCACGGCAATCGTCGTCGACGACCGCGGCCGCACGAGCGTCGATACGGTCTACGCCTGCGGCGACGTCGCCGGGCGCCATCTGTTCACCCACTCGGCCGCGTACGAAGGCGTCCGAGCAGTGCGCGACATGTTCTTTCCCGGCAGGGGCAAGGTCGTGGCGCGCGTTCCCTGGTGCACGTTCACCGACCCCGAGCTCGCCCACACCGGGCTGACCGAGCCCGAGGCGCGCACGAAGCACGGCGATCACATTCACGTGTGGCAGATGGACCTCGCGCACAACGACCGGGCCCGGGCCGAGGGCGCGTCCGAGGGCACGATCATGATCATCACGGACAAAAAGAAGATCGTCGGTGCGCACATCCTCGCTCCCGCCGCCGGCGAGATGATCCACGAGTTCGCCCTCGCGATCGAGAAGGGTGTGAAGCTCAACGAGCTGTCGCGGTACGTGCACGTGTACCCGACGATCGGCACCTCGGTCTGGCAGCTCGCCGGCGAGGCGGCGTACGAGAAGGCGGAGAAGCTGCGTTGGCTCGTGAGACGAACGTGAGAAGCTGACCGCGTCCGGCGCGCGCACCGCGGCGTCGATCGCGCACATTTGACGCCGGCTCCCAGCGTCGTCACACCTGAGTCTCAGGTTGGGTGCTCATGCTCCGCGCCCGATGAGTCGTGCGTTCGAGCCGGAGCCGGCGGCGCCCACCTCCCCTGCCGGTCCCGACGAGGCACGGCCCACCGGTCCGATCGCGGAGCCCTCCGCCGGTCCTCCCCGGTTGCGCTGGATGCGCCAGCCCTACGTGCTCGTGCCCGCGGTCGTCGCCGTCGCGGTCGTCGTCGGGCTCGCGATGGGCGCGCTGGGCGACCCGGGGACGGCCTCGTCGCCGACGGCCCAGGTGGTGACGGTCACCCGAGGGCCGATGACCGAAAGCGTCAGCGCCGAGGGGACGGTCGCCGCCGCCCAGAGCGACGACCTGAAGTTCGGTGCCTCGGGCACGGTCACGGCGGTGAACGTGAAGGCCGGCGACGACGTGCAAGCCGGTCAGCTGCTGGCGACGATCGACTCTGCCCAGCTCCAGGCGAACGCGGCCTCGGCGCAGTCCGCCGTCGCCCGGGCCCAAGCGCAGCTCGACGACGACCGGTCGTCGGGGGTCTCGGCCGATCGGCTGGCCGTCGACGAGTCGAGCGTCGCCGCCGCCAACAACCAGCTGACGAGCGCGCAGACGGCGTTGGGAGGCGCGTCGCTCGTCGCCACCTTCGACGGTGTGGTGTCTCAGGTCAACGTCACCCCGGGTGAGCAGCTGGCGAGCAACGGCACGGGCGGCACGTCGGCGACGGGATCGGCGACGGGGTCGGGAAGCTCGTCGGCGTCGAACGGCTCGAGCGGCACCGGATCGAGCGGTGCGAACGGCGGTGGCAACGGACGGAACGGCGGGAGCGGCGGCAACGGGGCGACCAACGGAAGCTCTTCCTCGTCGTCGTCCTCGAGCTCGTCGGCCTCTTCTTCTTCTGCTCCTCCCGACGTGCAGGTCGTGAGCAAGGACAGCTATGTCGTCCAGCTGCCGGTCGCGAGCGCGGACGTCCAATCCGTCAAGGTCGGGCAGAACGCGACGCTCACCGTGACCGCCAGCGCGTCGACGGGCGGGTTCGGCGGCGGTCGGTTCCCCGGCTTCTTCCCCGGTGGCTTCGGGGGCAATGGCGGGAACGCGGCTCGCGGCAATGGACAGCGCGGCACCGGCCAGGGCGGCGCCAACCCGGGTGGCACGGGACAGCGCGGCGGCAGCCAGGCGGCGGCCGGCTCGGCCACGGCCACCGGCACCGTGACCGACGTCGCGCAGGTCGCGACCGCGAGCAGCGGCGTGGCCCAGTACCCCGTGACGGTCGCCTTCACGGCCGGTTCCAAGCAGATCTTCGTCGGCTCGACGGTGACGGGAGCGATCGCGACGAACACGCGCGCCGACGTGCTGCAGGTTCCGGCGCGCGCTGTGACCACGACGAACGGCTCGTCGACCGTCACGGTACGGAGCAACGGCCGGGACGAGACCCGCGCCGTAAGGACGGGCTTGACGGCAAGCGGGATGGTCGAGATCACCCAGGGGCTCAAGGAGGGCGAGCAGGTCGTCATCCGGCTCCCGGCCGGCTTCGGTGGAACCGGCTCGGCCCCCGGCGGCGGGAACGTCATCACGCGCGGCGGCGCGGGCGGACCACCGTCCGGCAACGCGCCGTGAGCCCTACGGCGGAGACCGCCACCCGGCTGACCGCGGTCCCGACCGCGCCGCCGCCGGTGATCGAGCTCGTCGACGTCGGCAAGGTGTACAAGACCGGCTCGCTCGAGGTCGTCGCGCTGCGGGCGGTCTCGTTGCGCATCGACGAGAACGAGCTCGTCGCGATCACGGGCGCGTCGGGCTCCGGCAAGTCGACGCTGATGCACATCCTCGGTTGCTTGGACGTGCCGACGAGCGGCGTATACCGCCTGGCCGGATACGACGTGCAGTCGTTGGACGAGAACGTCCTCGCCGGCGTGCGCAACCGCGCCATCGGCTTCGTGTTCCAGCAGTTCAACCTCCTGCCCTACCTCTCGGCGTGGCGGAACGTCGAGCTGCCGCTGGTCTACAGCGGCACCCCGACCGACGAGCGGCGGGCCCGGGCGCTCGCCGCATTGGCGAAGGTCGGGCTGGCCGACCGGGCCGACCACCGTCCCGGCGAGCTCTCGGGCGGGCAGCAGCAACGGGTCGCGATCGCCCGCGCGGTCGTGACCGAGCCGGCGCTCGTCCTCGCCGACGAGCCCACCGGGAACCTCGACTCCGCGTCCTCGGCGGATGTGCTCCGCCTGCTCGCCGAGCTCAACGGCGAGGGACGCACGATCGTCATCATCACGCACGAGCGCGACATCGCGGCCGTCGCCCGGCGCATCGTCTCCCTGCGCGACGGCGAGATCGAGTCGGAGCACCATCCGCGCGCGCCGACGGCGGGCGACCTCACGCCGGCGGAGCCGACGCCGTGACGTGGCGCGACACGATCCGCACTGCGACCGAGGCCGTCCGAACCCATCGCCTCCGCTCGGCGTTGACCATGCTCGGCATCCTGATCGGGATCACGGCTGTCGTGCTCACCGTCGGGCTCGGCGCGGGCGCGAAGGCGAAGGTGCAGGATCAGATCAACGAGCTCGGCACGAATGTGCTCGTCGTGTCGCCCGGCAGCTCGACGAGCAGCTCCGGCACCCGCGGGGGCTTCGGCTCGGCGTCGACGTTGACCCGCCAGGACGCCGCCGCCGTGGCCTCCCCGGTGACGGCGCCCGACGTGCAGGCTGCCGCACCGGTATCTACCACCGCGGCGGCGCTGCGCGCGGGATCGACGAACTGGACGACGACGCTCACCGGTGCAACGCCGGCGTGGAGCGAGGTTCGCTCCCGCGGCGTCTCGACCGGGCGCTTCATCACATCAGCGGACGAGGCCAAGGCCGCCCCGGTCGTCGTGCTCGGGCCCGACACCGTCACTCAACTCTTCGGCGGCAACCCGAACCCGATCGGACAGACGGTCAGCTACAACGGCGTTTCGCTCCAGGTCGTGGGCGTCCTCGACAGCCTCAGCTCCTCCGAGAACGCGTCCAACAACGATCTGGCCGTCGTTCCGCTCGCCGCCTACGAGCAACGGCTCGTCGGTGGAGCGAACCGCAACTCGGTCAGCTCCATCTACGTCAAGGCGCGCTCGTCCGAGCGGCTCTCCGCCGCCTACCAGGAGACGAACGCCCTGCTGCTCAACACACACCACGTCACGAACGCGAGGAACGCGGACTTCTCGATCGCGACGCAGCAGTCGATCCTCGAAGCCGCCACTTCGGTCGACAACACGCTGACCGTGATGCTCGCCGGCATCGCCGCCATCGCGCTGCTGGTCGGCGGCATCGGCGTGATGAACATCATGCTCGTCTCGGTCGCCGAGCGGACACGTGAGATCGGCGTGCGCAAGGCGATCGGCGCCCGTCCCGGCGTGATCCGCCACCAGTTCCTCGTCGAGGCATCGCTGCTCGGACTCGCCGGCGGCGTGCTCGGCCTTCTGCTCGGTCTCCTCGGCGCCCTCTTCATCCCCGTCTTCACGGACTCGAGGGTGGACCTGTCGTTCGTCGCCATGATCGGCGCCCTCGCCGTCGCCGTGGGCGTCGGCATCGCCTTCGGCGTGTACCCCGCATCACGCGCCGCGCGCCTCGCTCCGATCGACGCGCTGCGGAGCGAGTGATGACGAACGGCGCGCACCTCTCCGCCGGCGACCGGGTCGCCGCTCTCTTCCCCGACCCGGGGGCGCCGACAACACACCCGCCGTGGTGGCGGTCACGCTGGGTCGTCCTCGCGGCCGTGGTCGTCGTCGTGCTGACGACCGTGCTCGCCGCGCAGGCGTTCGGCTCGTCGGGCCCCGACTATCAGACCGCCGTCGTAGCTCGCCGGTCCGTCGACGCCGCGCTCACCGGCACGGCGACGATCGAGCCGGTGTCACAGGCGAACGTCGCCTTCCCGATCAGCGGCAGCGTCTCCGCCGTGAACGTCAATGTGGGCGACACCGTCACCGTCGGCCAGCCGCTGGCGTCGCTCGACCCGGCATCACTCCTCGCCGACCTCGCGAGCAGGCAACAGGCACTCGCCCAGGCCCAGCTCACGCTCGACAACGCGCTCTCGGGCCAGGGCCAGTCGGCGGCGAGCGGCGGCGCCAGCGCCGGCACCGGCGGCGGATCGTCGGGTGGCACGAACGCGTCCTTGCGCGCGTCCCGGTCCGGAGCGAAGCCGACGGCCCGGTTCGTCTCCGTGCAGACGGCATCACCCGATCCCGCGATCGCGAGCGCACAACAGGCCGTCATCGCCGCGCAGCACGCGGTCGACGTCGCCATCGCGACCGCGGACAACGCGCTCGGCACCGCGACCACGATGTGCGCGCCGATCGGCAACGACCCGACCACGCCGCCGACGCCCCAGCAGGTCTCGGCGTGTCAACGGGCCCTCTCCGCCGTGCAGAAGGCACAGGACGACGTCCGGGACAAGCAGAACGCGCTCGTCGATGCGTCGAACAGGCTCGACGACCTCCTCCAACAGCAGGCGAACGAGCCGCCGCCGACCACCTCTCCGCCGACCACGACGCCACCGACCACCTCTCCGCCGCCGACGACCGCGCCGGCAGCGACACCGTCGCCGGCCCCGACGGGCAACATCGGCGCGAACGGGCAGCACCCGGCGTCGGGCGCTACCTCCGGCGGCGGGGGGAGCGGTCAGGGTGGCGGGGGTGGCGGCTCGTCCCGGGCCGGTTCGCGAGGCGCCGGTGGCACCGGTGGGGGCGGGCGAACGGGGGCGGGCGGCTCGTCACCGTCGGCGGCCGACCTGGCGGCGGACCAGCAGGCAGTCGACGCGGCGGCGGCGGACGTCGCCGTGGCCGAGCAGGCGGTGAACCAGGCGACGATCGGGAGCCCCATCGACGGCACCGTCGTGGCGGTGAACCTGAACGTCGGTGACACCGTGGGGGCGGCGTCGTCGACCGCGAACATCGTCGTGCAAGGCGGGGGCGGCTACGAGGTGGCGACGACCGTCAGCGTGGACCGGGTGGGGCAGGTGGCGGTCGGGCAGCCCGCCACGCTCGTGCCCGACGGGGCACGCAAGGCGCTCACCGGCAAGGTCGCCTACGTGTCCGTCGTGCCGACGACGAGCAGCACGAGCAGCAACGCGAGCAGCGCCACCCCGACCTACCTCGTCGTCGTCGGTCTGGACCAGCGCGGCGCCAACCTCGAGAACGGATCGACTGGCACCGTGTCGATCACCACCGGCAGCGCGACCGCGGCGCTGGCCGTGCCGACCTCGGCGGTCACCACCTTCGGAAACCGCCGCACCGTCGAGGTGCGGGACGGTGGCGGCACGCGACGGGTCGCGGTGACGGTCGGTGCCGTCGGTGAGACCTGGACGGAGATCAAGAGCGGGCTGAGCGCGGGCGAACAGGTCGTGCTCGCCAACGCCTCGGAGCCGCTGCCCTCGTCGGCGACCCAGAGCGCGACCCAGAACGGCGCCAACGGCTTCCCGAACGGGTTCCGCTTCGGCGGCTTCGGCGGCGCCGGCTTTTCCTCCGACCGCAGGGTGGGCGGATGAGCGAGCCATCGGGACACCACCCACACACGCAGAGAGGAGACGACGCATGAACCCGCGGTCGATCGGAATCGGGACCATCACGGCGGCGACCGTGCTCGGCGTCGTCGTCGGTCTGACGGCAAACGCCGCCGGAGCCCAGACGGCACCACCCGGAGGGCCGTTCGCGACCGGCATGCTCACGAGCATCTCGGGCTCTGCGCTCGAGCTACAGCGCACGAATCCCGACGACCAGAGTCAGACGACCACCGTCTCGGTCACGCTGACCGGATCGACCGCCTACCAGAAGGTCCAGGACACCTCGCCCGACGCGATCACCGAGGGCGCGTGTGTCCGCGTCTCCGGAAAGGGCAGCGTCGACAAGGGCAAGATCACGGCCGCGAGCGTCGCCATCACCGCGACGTCGTCGACCGACTGCGGGCGTCCCCGAGGTGCGAACGGTGCCGCGCCCGGCGCCGGACCAGGCGGTGCCGGCGGCGGGGCCGGGGGAACGGTCACGAACGGCTCCGCGCCGCCCAACGGCTCCTTTCCTCGGAACGGCGGCGCCCGCCGCCGTACCAGCGGCGTCGCGTTCGGCAGCGTCCAGAGTGTGAAGGGCAAGGAGGTCGTCGTGAAAGCGGCACAGTTCGCGCGTCCGCGGCAGGCGGGCGGATCGCAGCCACCCTCGATGAAGACCAAGAACGTGAAGGTGACGCTGTCGAGCACGACGAAGGTGACCAACGTGGTCGCCGCCGGCCAGTCCGACCTCGCCACCGGCCAGTGCGTAAGCGCCGCCGGCACGGGGGACGCGGAGGCGATCACGGCCGCGCGCGTGACGATCTCGCAGCCCGAGAACGGCACGTGCACCGGGTTCGGATTCGGGTTCGGTGGCGGCCGGATGGGTTGACCGGGTTCCCTCGGCCCGGCGTCCTAACCTCGGCAGCCGTGCCGGTCGAGTCGCTCGAGAACTCGCGCTGGGGCTTCGGCACGAACTGCTTCGTGTGCGAGCCCTCGAACGTACGGGGCATGCAAGTGCCGTTCTCGCACGACACCGATCGTGGAGTCGTCTTCGCCGACTTCACGCTCGGCACTGAGTTCTCGGGCGCGCCAACCTACGTGCACGGCGGCGCGACCCTCGCCCTCATCGACGAGGGCATGAGCTGGGCGACGATCGCTCTGCGCGAGAAGTTCGCGTTCACAAAGGAGATGACCGCCACGTTCTCCTGGCCGGTACGCGTCGACCGCCCGTACCGGTTGGAGGTGCGCGTCGTCGACGCGGACGAACGCCGCATCGTCGCTGAAGCCGTCGTCCTCGACGCCAAAGAGCGCCCCTGCGTGACGGCGCGGGCCGAGATGGCCGTGCTGTCACCCGCCGAGGCCGTCGACGCCATCGGCGTCGAGCTCGGCGAGGACGAGCAGCGCTACCTGCGCTGAGCGCGCGCCCCTGCGCAGGCGATCAGCGCTTCGTCGCGCGGGCGGGGGCCTTCTTCGCCGGCTTCCGGACCGGGGTCCTCCGAGTGGCCGTGGTGCGGGACGCCGCCGGGCGGGTCCCGGCGTTCGCCGACGGCCGACGAACGGCGCGCTCCTCACGCTCCCACTTCGCCTTCGCGCCGTGGAGCATGAACGCGATGAGGATGTCGCCGAGCCCCCAGAGGATCACGACGGCGCCGAACAGGGTCACGACGAAGTACAGCGTGACGTGCTCACGGCCCAGGGCGAGGAACCCCAACGCGATGGAGGCAATGCCCCGGATCAGGTACAGCCACCAGTGCCGGAGGCCGTAGCTCGCGAAGGCGGACAGCAAGTCCAGGATCCCCCAGACGATCAGCGACCACCCGATGATCACCGCCAGGATGAAGAGCGTGACGTCGGGCCAGGCGATCGCCAGGACCCCGGCGGCGACCGAGAACGCCCCGCCGATCAAGTGCCACATCCAGTGGGCGGGCCGGTCGAGCAGGGCCCCCAGCACGTGGAAGAGCCCCCAGGCGATCAGGAAGATGCCGACGAACAGGGCAACCGTGAAGAGGCCCACCCAATCGAGCACCAGCGAGAGCACCACCGCGCCGAACAGGACCGACAGGATCCCGGCGGCGAGGTACACCCAGGCCGCCCGGCCGACGACGTCCGAGATCGCGTCCGTCGTCCGCCGCTGACGCACGGTCATCCTCGCGGCCATCGGCACCACTCCCTTCGGTTGTGCCGCACCGTTCATCTTGACGGCACGCGCCGGAGAAGTGGTGGGTTTCGGGCGCCTCCGGACGAGTTATCCACACACGGGAGACGCCGATCGCCCAAACGGTTCAGCCCTCGGCCGCCATCCGCGCCCTTCGTTCCTGTTCCTCGTCGGTCGGGGTGTCGAACTCGAAGGAGCCCCGATCGACCTCGCCCGCACGCCGGTAGGTGACCATGACGACTCCGGTGCTCGACGTCTTCGAGTCGACGAGTCGCAGGCCCGCCGGGATCCGGCCCCGGCCGAAGAGCCGCTTGCCCGGACCGACCACGACCGGGAACGTCCAGATCCGGGACTCGTCGACGAGGTCGTGGGCGAGCAGCGTCTGGAGGAGATCGCTGCTTCCCTGCGTGATGATGTCGGGTCCGTCCTCGGTCTTGAGCTTGGCCACCGCATCGGCGACGTCCCCCTCGAGCAGGACCGAGTTGTTCCAGGTGACCGAGTCGAGGCTTCGGGATGCGACGTACTTCCTCGCCGAGTTGAGCGCTGCCGCGGCCGGGTCGTCGACCTCGCTGGCCGTCCCACCTCGCTCCTCGCGCTCGCCGGCGCCGATCTGAGGCCAGTGAGCGGCGAAGATCTCGTAGGTCCTGCGGCCGAGCAGGAGATCGAAGGGCGAGGCGAGCATCTCGCCCATGGCCGAGTACATCGTGTCGTCCCAGTGGTTCACGGCCCACCCGCCCTGCGTGAACCCGCCGGTGGGATCCTCGTCGGGGCCGCCGGGCGCCTGCGTGACGCCATCGACGGTGACGAACATCGGGGCAATGAGGCTTCTCATGGGGGACCTCCTTCAGTTGCCGGCTTGTCGTCGCGTTCTCGACCGCGCGGTCGGACCGAACTCATCGACGGCTCAGGGTGAGACGGGGAAGAAGCAGGCGCCGAAGGTCCCGGCTCCGGTGTGGGCGCCGACCGACGGGCCGATCTCGTATCGGACCAGTTCGGTCACCTCGGGCCGATCGGAGAGTCGCGCGGCGTACGCGCCGGCGAGCTCAGGGGTAAGCGCGTCGCCGACGCCGACCCGCTGGGGCACGCCGCCGGCCACCTGGACGAAGTAGTCGGTCATGGCGTCGACGGCCGACTCGAGGTCGTGCGCCCGCCCGACCGCCTGCATCTGCCCGTCCGCCAGCGCCAGCACGGGCAGGCCCTCGCCCTCGGCGGCGCCGGCCGCCAGCCGCCCGCCTCGTCGGGCGAGATCGAGCGCACCGACGACGAACACGTTCCCGAGCTCGTGGGCCACGCGGCGGGCCACGTCGGCGGCGTCGGCCACGCGGGCGCCCGCCGCCAGCGCCTCGCCCGCGGCCCACACGCAGCAGGCCACGGCGAACGACGCCGTCGCCGTATCGACGACCTCGACGGGAACCGGGCTCGAGCCTGCCGCGACGGTCACCGCGCCGATGGTGGCGGAGGTATTCGAGCCGACGTGGATCGAGAGGATCTGCGTTGCGCCTGCCGCCGCCTGCTGTTCGTAGATCGCCAGCACGGCGCCCGGCGACGGCGCTGCCGTCGAGACGGTTGCGCCCGCACCGAGACGCTCGTAGAACTCGGCCGGGGTGATGTCGACGCCCTCGAGGAACGGCTCGTCGTCGAGAACGACGGTGATCGGCACCACGCCGACGTGGTGCCGCCCGCGCAGGTCCGCCGGCAGCTGGGCGCTCGAGTCGGTGACGAGCCCGATCACTGCTGCCCGGCTACCGACACGGTCCTCGCCGCGGCGCGGAACTTGTACAGGATCATCGTCGAGCCGATCACCGCGAAGAGGAAGAGCCCGACGGACGGGTCGGGACCCCAGAGGTTCGGCAGGTCGGCCAGCCACCACACCAGCGCGGAAATGATCCAGACGATGCACGCGACCTGGGTGCCGAGGTCGGCCCGCCGCGACTTGAGCGCGCTCGCACCGGCGACGGCCAGGTCGATCGGGAAATACGCGGGGAACGCGGCGAGGCACGCGCCGGCCGAGGTGGCCACGCCCTTGCCACCGCGGAACCCGGACCACACGGGGAAGATGTGGCCGGCGATGGCGGCGGTGGCGGCCGCGTAGGCGCCCGGGTCACCGCCGACCACGAGTCCGATGACGCCGGCGGCCAGGCCCTTGGCGATGTCGGCGACGAGCACGACGAGTCCCCAGCGAGCGCCCAGCATCTTGATGGCGTTGATCGCGCCCGGATTGCCGCTGCCCGCTTGGCGCAGGTTGACCTCACCCCGGGTCGCCAGCCACGCGACGACGCCGGCGGACGGGATCGTTCCCAGCAGGTAGCCGACGAAGGCGGCGACGACGGTGAGGAGAGCCTCTGCCACGCGCTGAGACTACGCACGGACCGTCGGCTGCCCGGTCCCGTCGGCGCCGCGGTTTCGCCGGGCGCGTCTGGTCCGGTCAAGCGTCACAAGTCCTGCCAGAGCTGGACAGAGCTATCCGGTCTACCCATACTGAACACTTGCGCGTTCAGCCGGGAACTCGGCCGCGCATGTGAAAGCCTTCCGTGTCGACGCGGATGGTATGGAGGTGATCACGGCGAGCACGGAGTGGCGGGATCTTGCTCCGATGATCACCCGGCAG
This sequence comes from Acidimicrobiia bacterium, assembly GCA_035316025.1. GTDB lineage: Bacteria > Actinomycetota > Acidimicrobiia > IMCC26256 > JACDBD01 > JALZAA01. The sequence continues at coordinate 24,472 of DATFXL010000082.1, read as the reverse complement.
CGCCTCGTCGTGGAGGGCACGAGCCGTGAGCCGATCACCGACGAGCGCATACGGACCTACCTGTCCGGGCTGTCGTCCGTGTGCGGCATGACGCCCCTGATGGAACCGGCCACGCATCGTTCGGACACACACGGCTGGGCGGGCTGGATCCATTGGGAGAATTCGGGCGCCCATTTCTACGCGTGGGACGAGCCGATGTTGTTCTTCAGCGTCGACATCTATACCTGCAAGTCGTTCGACGCCGTGGTAGCGACGAAGTTCACGAGCGACTTCCTCGACGCGGTCGAGGTCGCCGCAAAGGAGTTCTGATCATGACGACGACATCGATTGCAAGCGACAGGGACGAGTTGCGGGACCTGGGCGGACGGGTCGTCGCCGCGGCCGGGCAACCATCACAGGCGTTCGGCGTGTACGCCTTCGCCGCCCATGAGCCCGAATCGGAGCTCGCCCGCCACGTCGAGCGGGAGGTGTTCTACGAGTTCTTCCAGAACACTCCGGAACTCCTGGCCGCCGAGTACGGGCCGTACGAGGACTCGACCCTCTTTGTGTGCGTCCTCGACCATCGACGACGCCTCCCAGCGGGCGTCATGCGTCTCGTACTCCCCTCGGCAGCGGGGCTCAAGAGCCTCGACGACGTCGAGGCGGTTTGGGGTCATCGCCTCGGTGACGTGCTCGCGCGCACGGGGATGAACCTCGAGCGCGATCGCGCCTGGGACATCGCCACGCTGGCCGTCGATTCCGAGTACCGCGGTCGGGCCACCGACGGGTTGGTCAGCCTCGGGCTGTACCAGGCGGTCGCGCAGCTCACGCTCCGCTGCAACGTGCGGTGGGTCGTCACGATCCTGGACCTGGTCGTCCTGGACCTGATCCAGCTGGCGACGTCGAACGCGTTCGCGAGCTTCTCCGGGTTGGAGCCGATCCGGTACCTCGATTCGCCGGCGAGCTTGCCTGTGTACTGCGATCTCGACGCGTACTTCCCACGCCTCGAGACGACGGATCCGTCGATGCACGAGATCCTGTACGACGGACGGGGGTTGGAGCCGGCGATGCGGCCGCTCGATCTGGAGTCGGTCCTCGCGCACGTGCTCCCGGGTGACCGGGCGCACACCGCCTGAGCGGTCGGAGCTGGTGTCAGGCGAGCCTGGAGTCGGGCACGACCCGGAGATGTGAGCGGCGCGACACGCCGAAATGCTCGACGGCGGCGGGCACCACCGCCGCCGGGAGTGGGCGCGAGTAAAAGTTGCCTTGCGCGACGTTGCATCCGAGCTCGTGGAGATGCTTGCCCTGCTGGAAGGTCTCGACGCCTTCGGCCACGGTCGTCACCCGCAGCGCGCTCGCCATCGCGATGATCGCCGCCACGAGGCTCTCGTCCGAGGTGTCGTGATGGAGCCCCTCGATGAAGGACTGGTCGATCTTCACGCGATCGACGGGGATGCGCCGCAACGACGACAGTGACGAGTACCCCGTGCCGAAGTCGTCGATGAAGAGCCCGACGCCCACCGACCTCAGCTGCTCGAGGAGCTCGGAGGCCGTCGCCGGGTTGTCCATGAGCAGGCTTTCGGTGAGCTCGAGGCACAGGGCCCCGTTCGTGAGCTTCTCTCGTTTCAGCAAGCCGCGGACACACGGAACAAGCTGCGGGTCGCGCAGTTGGCGCACCGACAAGTTGACGGCGACGTACAGGTCGTCCCCATTGGGGATCACGTCGCGCCAGAGGGCAAGCTGGCGGCACGCCTCTTCGATGACCCAGGTGCCGATCGAGACGATGAGGCCGGTGTCCTCGGCGACGGGGACGAACGAAGCCGGCAACAACTCACCACGGGTCGGGTGCGACCAGCGGAGCAGCGCCTCGAAGCCCTCGATCCTGCCCATCGGGAGCTGCACGAGTGGTTGATAAAGGAGGTACAGCTCGTCGGAATCCATCGCGTGCCGGAGGTCCCGCTCGAGCTCGACCCGCTCGGTTGCCGAGTCGCGCATCGACGAGTCGAACACAGAGACGGCGTCGCGACCGGTCTCCTTGGCGCGATACATGGCCGTGTCCGCATCGCGGATGAGCACTTCGGCGTCCAGCGCGGAATCACCGCCGTCGGCGAGGGAGACACCGATGCTGGCCGAGGTGATGGTCTCCACACCGCGGACGTTGAACGGGAGTTGCAGGCTGAGGCGCGTGCGTTCGGCCACCTCGAGCGCCTTTTCCGTCGACGGCAAGCTGTCCAGGATGATCACGAATTCGTCCCCGCCGATGCGGGCGACCAGGTCGCCGGGCCGCGTCGTCGAGCGCAGCCGCTTCGCCACCGCGAGGAGCAGCTCGTCGCCCAGGCTGTGCCCGTAGCTGTCGTTGATGAGCTTGAACCGGTCGACGTCGAGGAAGAGGAGGGCGACGAGCCCGCGCTCGTACTTGGGATGGCCCAGCAATCTGTTCAGGTGGTCCTGTGCGAACACGCGATTCGGGAGGCCCGTGAGGGCGTCGTGCGTCGCGGCGTGCGTGAGGCGCTCCTCCGAACGGGCATATGCGCGCAGCGCGCGGAACATCCGCCACGCCGCCGCCAGCGTCAACGCCATGATGATGATCCCGAGCGCGATGCGGTCGACCGCGGCCGCGTCCACCCGGAACACCGTGATCAGCGCAGGCAACGCCAGGGCGACGGCCACGAACGCCAGCCGTCCCCGCGTGGGCGCGACCTGGTCCGCCGGCAGTGGCTCCGTCAGTTCGCGCATCGACGGGTGAAGGACCGCCCCGATGAAGAAGACGAGCGCCAACGCGTAGGGCACGTCGAAGACGTGCTGGGGCATCGACACGACGTGCGTCTCGACGAGCATGTAGACGACGTCGCCAACAAGCATCGCCAACCCCGCCCCGAGGAGCAGCACGTAAGACACTGGACGGCGTCTGCCGGTGTTGAACGTGAGCCGCGCAATCATCGCGACGATGAAGACAGAGAGCGGGGGGTAGCACGACAGCACGATCCGGACTCGAAGCGGCGCGTTCTCGTGAAAGAGGGTGGGGTTGATGAGGAAGATCCACGCCAGCGCCATCGCGGCAAGGGCGGCGATGACCCCGTCGAGCATGCCGTCGATGTCGCGGATGCCTCGCCGGCGAACGTGTGCGAGGCCGAGGACCCCGATCCCGATGATGACGTAGCCGGTCAGGGTGATGAGATCCGGCAGGGGCGACCGGTCCCCGGAGAGATCGCCGAGCGTGCCGAACGCCTCGCGAACGCCGCCGCCGATCATGAACACGACCAGCGCGGCGGCGATGATCACCCACGGCCAGCGGGCCGCGGGACGGTTCCGCCGCAAGCCGACGACGGTGGCGACGACGGCTCCCGCGCCGAGGATCAGGAACGCATCGTCGCTGAGCGGACCGAGCGCGCCGAGTGCGAGCAACAGCACGCACACCGCCCCGGCGCCCATGACGCCATACGCCACCCGCGCGCTCGATTCGGCCCAGGCAACGCCCTGGCGTGTCATCTGCCCTCCGCGCGCTCTTCGCGTGCTCGCGCGTCTCCGTGTCATCGCCCACCACGAATCGAGCGAAAACAACCCACTCGGGCTAGTCATACTGTTCGCGCACCCGCGACGGGTCAAGCCGCGCGAACAGCGTGGCCGCAGCGCCCGCTCAGCGTGACCGAACGGTGCGGTCCGAGGGGCGGTTCAGCCGCCCGACGCGTCCTGCGGGCGCGTCCGGCCGGCGCCGATCCAAGGCATCATCGCCCGCAGCCGCTCGCCGACCTCCTCGATCGGGTGCTCGGCCGACTGGCGCCGCAAGGCGTTGAACACGGGCCGGCCGGCTTGATTCTCGAGGATCCATTCCTTGGCGAATCGGCCCGACTGGATGTCGGCGAGGATTGTGCGCATCTCGGCGCGCGTCTCGTCTGTGATGATGCGCGGCCCGCGCGTCATGTCGCCGTACTCGGCCGTGTCCGAGATCGAATAGCGCATGTTGGTGATGCCGCCCTCGTAGATGAGGTCGACGATGAGCTTCACCTCGTGGAGCGTCTCGAAGTAGGCCGACTCGGGTTGGTAGCCGGCGGCGACGAGCGTCTCGTAGCTGGACTTGATGAGCTCGGTGAGCCCGCCACACAGCACGACCTGCTCGCCGAACAGGTCGGTCTCCGTTTCCTCCTCGAACGTGGTGTCGAGCACACCGGCGCGGGTCGCGCCGATCGCTCGGGCATACGCGAGCGCGGTCTGCTTGGCCTTGCCCGTCTCGTCAGCCTGGACGGCGACGAGCGACGGGACGCCGCCGCCTTCCTCGAACGTGCGTCGCACAAGGTGGCCGGGCCCCTTGGGGGCGATCATCCACACGTCGACGCCCTTGGGCGGACGGATCTGGCCGAAGTGGATGTTGAAGCCGTGGGCGAACGCGAGCGAGTCGCGGTCGTCGAGGTTGGGTTCGATGTCACGCCGGTAGATCGTTGCCTGCTCCGTGTCGGGGAGCAGGACCATGATCACGTCGGCCTCCTTGCACGCCTGCGCGATGGTGGTGACCGCCAGTCCCGCTGCCTCCGCCTTGGCCCAACTCGACGATCCGTCCCGCAACCCGACGCGGACGTCGACGCCCGAGTCCTGGAGGTTCAACGCGTGGGCGTGGCCCTGAGACCCGTAACCGAGGACGGCGACCTTGCGACCCTCGAGCAACGCGAGGTCGGCATCGTCGTCGTAGTAGATCGTCGCCGGCATCGGTTCCCTCCCGATTCAGGGTTTGGACTCACGAAGGCACGATATCGGTGCCTCAGTGCCGCCAAAGGCGGTCGCTACGCGCCCCGGTCCTTGACCGCACGGAGCTTGGTCGGCTGACGGGCCAGCTTGGGCAGCGCGATCCGGCCGGTGCGCTGCGACTCGACGATCCCGAACGGCGCCAGCAGATCGCTGATGGCGTCGAGCTTGTCGGGCGTGCCCGCGACGAGCAGCGTCATCGCGTCGTATCCCACATCGACGATCTTGGCTTCGAAGATCGCTGCCAGCTCCGTCACCTGCGAGCGGAACTCGGCACCCGCCTTCACGGTGGCGAGCATCAGCTCGCGCTCGACGGCCTCGTCCGGCGAGAGCTCGGTGATCTTGATCACCGGGATCACCTTGTTCAGCTGCTTCGTCACCTGCTCGAGAGGCGTCGACTCGGCGTCGACGACGACCGTCATCCGGCTGAGTCGCTCGTCCTCGGTCGGGCTGACCGCCAACGAGAAGATGTTGTAACCGCGCCGCGAGAACAACCCGGCCACCCGGGAGAGCACGCCGAACTTGTTCTCGACGAGGACGGACAGGATGTGGTGCTGCTGCAGGCCGTTCGCCATGGGTGCTCCTATCGTCCGACCGACTTGTCGTGGGCGGGATCGAGAATGATGTCGTCGTTGGAGCCGCCGGCCGGCACCATCGGGTACACCTTCTCGCGGTAGTCGACCTGGAAGTCGACCACGACCGGCCGGTCGTCGATCTGGTTCGCCTTCTCGATCGTGGGCACGACGTCGTCCGGTGTATCGACGCGGAAGCCGACACATCCCATCGCCTCGGCCCACTTCGCGTAGTCGGGCAGGTCGGGTGACAGGTACACCTCGCTGTACCGCTCCTCGTAGAACAGCTCCTGCCACTGGCGCACCATGCCCAGGTACGCGTTGTTGAGGATCGCCACCTTCACCGGGATCCGCTCGGCCGACGCGGTGACGAGCTCCTGCGCCGTCATCTGGAAGCAGCCGTCACCGTCGATGGCCCACACCATCCGGTCGGGCATGCCGACCTTCGCGCCGATCGACGCCGGGACCGCGAAGCCCATCGTGCCGAGCCCGCCCGAGTTCACCCACGTGTTCGGATGGTTGAACTTCCAGCGCTGGCTCGCCCACATCTGGTGCTGGCCGACGCCGGCCACGACGATCGTGTCGTCGGGACAGTGGTCGCGCAGCATGTCGATGCAGTATTGCGGCTTCAGCGGCCCATCCTCATGCTGCTCGTAGTGCAGCGGGTGGCGCTCCTGCCATTCGCGGAGTTGCGTCCACCACGGCGCGATGTCGGGCCATTCCCGCTTTTTCTGGTCCGACTGCACTGCTCTCAGGATCTCCTCGACCACGAGACGGCAGTCGCCGACGATCGGCACGTCGGGCCGGCGGACCTTCCCCAGCTCGGCGGGATCGATGTCGACGTGGATCACCTTGGCGCCGGGCGCGAAGGCGTCGACCTTCCCCGTCACGCGGTCGTCGAAGCGCGAGCCCAGCGCGATGAGCAGGTCGCACTTCTGCATCGATGTCACCGCCGTGTAGTTGCCGTGCATACCTGGCATCCCGAGGCACTGCGGATGGTCGTCCGGGAAAGCTCCCCGCGCCATGAGCGTGGTCACGACGGGAGTGCCGGTCACCTCCGCCAGCGCCTTCAGCGCCTCGGCCGCGCGGGCCTTGAGGATCCCGCCGCCCGCGTAGATCACGGGCCGGTGCGCCTCGCCCCAGACGCGGGCGGCGTCCTTGATCTGCTTCGGGTGGCCCTCGACGTTCGGCTTGTAGCCGGGGAGGTCGACGGCGTCGGGCCAGTACCAGTCCATCATCTGGTTCGAGACGTCCTTGGGGACGTCCACGAGCACCGGGCCCGGCCGCCCGGTCGTCGCGACGTGGAACGCCTCGCTCACGAAGCGGGGGATGTCCTGGGGATCGGTGACGAGCCAGTTGTGCTTCGTGACCGGCATCGTGATGCCGACCGTGTCGGCCTCCTGGAACGCGTCACTGCCGATCACCGCGTACGGGACCTGCCCTGTGATCACGACGATGGGGACGGAGTCCATGTACGCGTCGCATAGGGCGGTGACGATGTTCGTGGCCGCGGGCCCGCTCGTGACCATGGCCACGCCGGGACGGCCGGTCGCGTGCGCGAACCCCTCGGCCATGTGGCCGGCGCCCTGCTCGTGGCGGACGAGGATGTGGCGGATGGACGAGTCGATCAGCGGGTCGTACACGGGCAGGATCGCCCCGCCCGGCAGCCCGAACATGACCTCGGTGCCCTCCATCTCGAGGCTCTTGATGAGGGCCTGGGCTCCCGTCAGTTTCATTGGTCTTCCTTCGCGTGGTCGGTGAGGGTGGGGGCCGCGGTGGGGTCGGGTTGTTTTCGACAATCTCCGGACATGAAAAGCCCCCCGCTTTGGCGAGGGGCGAAGGCGCGCAGACGCGGGTGGCGGCTGCGCGCTAGGTAACGACTACGAGGTTGGTCCGGCGATCCATCAGGGCAACAGTGTGGACGATCGTGAACGCACGCGCAAGCCGGTTCACGAGCGGCGGGGCCCGGTCGTGGCGGCGAACTCTCGGTGGGTCGGCGGCCCCTCTTCGTCGGGACCGCATTCGCAGCGCGGCCCGCGGTCGAAGGGCAGGAACGACTCGGCGCTGAGGGCAGCGACGGCGACGGGCGCAAGATCGCCGACCGAGCGGTACACGAGGTAACGAGACACCCAGCGCGGATGGAACTTGGCGTTGAACGTCAGCAGCGACTGGATCTGGAAGTACGGGTTGAGCCGCTTGATGAGCCACGCCTGGGCTCCCTCCACCGGCCCGAGGTCGGCGTCCTCCTCGATGAGGCCCTTGAAGGCGGCGAAGTTCAGCGACACCTCGCCGATGTGCTGCTCGCGCGCCCACAACACGGCCTCGACGATCAGCCGTTCGTTGACACCGTTCGGCCCGACCGCGTCGCGCCGCATCGTGTCGAGCGACAATCCGGTGCCCGCCTTGCACGGCACGTACCGCTGGAAGGCGATGGGCGTCCCCGTCTCGTCGCGGCACACGGCGATGACGCAGTCTTCGTCGCGCCCGGTGAGCAACCCGTCGAGGGCCATCGAGAAGCCGCGTTCACGTCCACCGGCGAGATGTCGGTCCGAGATGCCGACCAGGGCGCGACGCAGCGTCGGGTCGAGCTCTCCTTCGCGGCGGATCTCGGTGGTGAGCCCGAAGTTCTTCGTGCGGCTGCACGCCTGGCGAACTCCCCGCATGCGCCGACCGTCCAGCGTGAACCGATCGACGTCGATGACGGCTTCGTCGCCGAGATAGCGGGTGCGGAGGCCGACGCCCGTGTACAGGTCGAGCCGATCGCCGCGCGCACCGATCACGGCCGGGCGCCACCCTCGCTCGGCGCAACGGGTGAGGAACCGGTCGAACGCGTCAGCGAATGCATCGGGATCTCCGATCGGGTCGCCGGACGCGAGACCGGTGCCGTTCACGTACCGGTACGCGACCGCAGCGCGCCCGTCTGCCGAGACGATGTAGCGCTTGTCGTGACGCAGCGCGAACGGGTCGAGCGTGTCACCGTCGCGGCGGTCGACGAGGCGTCGGATGGCGTCCCGTTCGGACGCCGGCGCGAGTGCCCGTTCCGTGACGGGTGCGAGGAGGGCGACGGCGATGACGACGACGAGCCCGAAGCCGAGCACCGTGATCGACTCCGGGAACCAGCTTCCGAACCCGTGACTGACGTGGAAGGGACCGGTGAGCCCGACGAGCCGCGCCGCCGTCTCCTCGATGGCCCCCAGCATCGTGAACTGGGGCTTCACCCGGTTGTGGCGGATGGCGAACCCGGCGACGCCGTACGCGAAGGCCACCGGGACCGCCGCCGTCGCCAGCTTGGCCGCGGTTCGCCACCGGGCCGGTGGCGTCGGCGCGGTGAACAGCCGCGCTGAGTGCACCAGCAGGGCGGCGACACCGATCGAGAGCAGGGCTTCCTCGACGTCGAGGCCTTTCAGCAAGTGCGTCACCGCCGAGAAGACGAGCAGCCCGACGGCGGCGCGGTAGGCGACGCGGCGATGACGGGCGATGCCGCGGCCGAGGAGCACGAGCGCCACCCCGACCAGGGCGGTCGCCCCCATGGCGGCGTGGGCGACCTCGGGCGTGAAGGCGTCGCGCACGATGTGGAGGCGGCCCCGGAACTCCGGGGTCAGCGCAGACGCGATGTTGACGACGCCGGCCCCGGTGACGGCCAGGCCCAGCAGACGCAGGCGACGACGCACCGGTGTAGGACGACGGACGACCCGCGTGACCGTGGCGGGCCGACTCCCTCTCACGACTTCTCCCCCGTCCTTTGGTCCTGCCCCCCTCGTCGTTCCGGCTGGTACCCGCCGGCCGCTCTCAGCCGCCTGATCTCAGAGTGTGAGTCTGCCCCGCGGGCGATGAGAACATCGTGAACCACCCGCGCCTCACGCGCCGCCGGCCGGCAACCGGAGCTGTACCTCGGCGCCGCCGTCGGGGCCGTTCTCGATCTCGAGCTCACCGCCGTGCGCGGCGGCGATGGCATCGACGATCGCAAGACCCAGGCCGGCTCCGTTGGCGCCGCCGTCGCCGCCCCGGACGAAACGCCCGGCGGCGTGGCCGACGAGCTCGGCCGGGAACCCGGGCCCGTCGTCACGCACGGCCACGACCGCCCGTTCGCCGTCGCTCGACACCTCCACGTCCACCTGCGCGTTGGCATGGCGCGCCGCGTTCTCGACCATATTGATCACGGCGCGTTCGATGGCGTCCTCGTCGCCGCGGACCTGCGCCGAGCCGGTGACCGCCATTGGCACGGCCTTCCCGTTGCGCGACCGTGCCACCGTCTGCGCCGCCCGCCGCGACAACGCCCCGAGCTCGACCGGCTCGGACCGTCGCGGCCCGGCGGACCGGGTGCGGGCGAGGACGAGCAGGTTCACGGCCAGCCGGTCGAGGCGATCGACTTCCTCGAGCGAGGAATCGAGCGCATGCGCGAGCTCGGTCCCGTCCGCGGTCTGCATGCGCGCGAGCTCGAGCTCACTGCGGACGATCGAGATCGGAGTGCGCAGATCGTGGCTGGCGTCGTCGAGGAAGGCGCGCTCGTGCTCGATGGCGGCTTCGATCCGCGCGATGAGCTCGTTCAGGTGGCGGGCCAGGTCGGCCAGCTCCTCTCCCGTCTCGGGAACCGACAATCGTCTTCGTTGGCCGCGCGCTGCGACGGCCGAGAGCTCGTCCGCCTCCTCGACGAGGTCGCGGACGGGCTTGAGCGCGGCGCCGGCGAGGAACCACCCGCCCACCGACACGAGCACCGCCAGCAGCGGGAGCCCGATCACGAGCGCCAGCTCGAGCCGGTGTTGCGCCGCGATCGCCTCGTCGAGCGCCGTCCCCACGACGACGACGAAACCCAGCCCGCGCTGACCCGCGGGCCCCGCCAGCAGACGCGACTGCTGGTTCCCGGGCGCGGCGGCGCGCTCGATGGTGATCCGGTGGTCGCGGGCGCGCGCGAGCTCGCTCTTGGTCAGGACCCGACGCTCGAGGAGCCCGCGTGGCGCGGCGTTCACGACCGCGCCGTCCACGTCGATGATCTGCGCGAAGGCCTCGTCGTCGGGGAGCGTGGGCTCGACGGACTGGTCTCCGCTCGCGGCGAGGTCCCTTTGGAGGGTCTCGAACCGGGCCACGAGCCCGTCATCGAGCGCTTGACGCAGCGCGTTGCGGTACTGGTAGTCGACGAGGACCCCGACCAGCAGGCAGAGGATCGCCGTCACGAGCGCGAAGACGAGTGTGAGCCGTCCCCGCAGCGTCCGGGGACGCAGTCTCACGCGTCGATCCGGAGCCGGTAGCCGACCCCGCGGACGGTTTCGAGCGTCTCGCGGTCGAACGGCCGGTCGATCTTCTCGCGCAGGTACCGCACGTAGACGTCGACGACGTTCGAGGTGCCGTCGTAGGCGAAGTCCCAGACGTGCTCGAGGATCATCGTGCGGCTGAGGACCTCGTCGGCGTGCCGCATGAACAGGTCGAGGAGCGCGAACTCCTTCGGGCTCAAATCGATCTCCTCGCCGGCGCGGGTGACGCGGTGGCGGGCCGGGTCGAGTGCCAGATCGCCGACCTCGAGGACGTGCGGTCGCTGGGGGGCGCCGCGACGGGTGAGTGCCCGCAGCCGGGCGTACAGCTCCGCGAACGAGAACGGCTTCGGGATGTAGTCGTCGGCGCCGGCGTCGAGCCCGACCACTCGGTCGTCGACGCTGTCGCGCGCAGTGAGGAGGAGGATGGGCGCCCAGCGTCCCTCGGCGCGTAGGCGCCGGCAAACCTCGAAGCCGTCGGGTTCGGGGATCATCACGTCGAGCACGATGGCGTCGTACTCGTTCTCGGTGCCCATCCACACGGCGTCGGTGCCGGTCATGGCGACGTCCACCGAGTAACCCTCGAGCTCCAGCGCCTTTCGCACGAGGGTCGCCATCTTGGCCTCGTCCTCCACGACCAGGACGCGCACACGGGCATCGTACGGCGTTGCTCGCGCGTCGAGACTCATCGGGAACGACGCTCCAGGACGATGCCGATCCCCGCCGCGATCAGGTGCTCGGTCTCCGACAGGTGGTGACCCAGCGACGTGGTCGTGAGCAGGTGGACCGCGAAGAAGCCGAGCACGCCCGCGAGCAGCAGACCACCCGCGACGGAACCGCACCGGCGCCATACCACGACAACCAGCGCGCCGGCGACGGCGGCCAACCCCGCCGAGATGCCGAAGTCGGGCGCCCGCGCCGCGGCCGCCGCGCCGCTCGACCCGAGCGCCGCTGCTGGCAACACGAACGCGGCGACCGCAAGCGTCGCGCCGACGTGTCCGGCGAGGAAGCGGCCGACGGCGCGCCACGGGCCGCGTACGAGCACGTACGGCACGAGCACGATCGTCATGACGATGGTGTTGGGACCGATGCTGTCGGGCTTGGGCGGCAGCAGTCCCGACAGCACCAGTGTCCACACCTGCCCGCCGATGAACCGGTCGGGCGAGTAGTGGAAGAGCGTCGTCGCGAGCGCGCCGGTGCCGAAGTCGCGCACGACGAGACCGAGCACCGTCGGGACGGCGATGACGGCAAACAACCCGGCGACGCGGGTCCAGGGAACCCCGAACGGCGCCGTCGTGGGCGCGGATGTTCGGAGATCGCGAACGTCGGTGACGGCGCCGGTCACGCCGGTGTCCCCGACGCGCGCGTCCGTGCGCCGAATCCCTGGCTTCCGAGCCAGTGCAGCGCACCGGGCAACTCCGAACGCCAGCGGTCCCAGCCCCCACCGCCCGACCGCTCCAGCAGCACTGCGTAGTGGCCCGATCGCCCGCTCGAGACGGACGTGGGGTCGAGTGCGACGACGTCGCGCACGTGCGGGGTGGCGCGCGGGAGTGCGAGCGCGCCGTCGGCGCCTCGACCGACGCCGACCACGGCGATCGTCGTCGGATCCACCCGGCCCGGGAACTGGCGCACCAGCGCCGGAACCAGGTCGTGGACGACGGACGCCAGCGTGCGCTGGCCCGGTGCGTCCAGCCACCCGGCGCCGGGGGCGACGAACCCGTCGAACGACGGGAAGGCGGCGACGGCCCACGGGAGTGCGTTGGCGCGTGCGGCGGCGTCGAGGTGCTGCGGTGCAGACGCGCCCGCAAGCCAGTCGTCGGACGTGCCGGGGAGATCGTGGAGGAAGACGATGACCGGGCGGGGCCCAGCCGAAGCGGGCGGGAGGTAGACCTGCGCCGTTTCCGGCCGGTGCTCGAGCAGCGCCGCCTCGTATGCGAACCCGGTAAGCGTGCCGTGTGGTTCGCCCGGCGTCGTCGACGCCGTGGTTCCACCGTCACCGAAGCGCAGTGTGTCGGCAGTCGCGTCGACCGCCGCCGGGCCGAAGGATGTGAGCACGGCAGTGACGGTGGCGAGGACGGCGAACAACGCCAGGGACGGACGAAGGCGACGGACGCGGTCGATGGCGTACCCGGTGGGGACGGCGACGATGTGGCCCCAGTCCGCCATCTGGTGATGGAGGGGCAGCGCGAGGACGGCAACGGTGAACACGAGGATGCGCAACCGCCGGTCACCGGCGCGCGAGGCGAGCGCGCCGAGGACGGCCGCGATCGACATGGACGCGCCGTAGTCCATGTTCTGCGCCGCCCGGACGAGGACGGGCTGGCCGCTCCACCCGAGGGCACCGGCGCCAACGGCGACGATCACGCTCCCCGTGACGTGTCCGGAGATCGCCGCCCAAAACGCCCGCACGTGGCCGGCCCGCCGCTCGTACAGCGCGACGGCGAGGAACAGGCAGACGGGCATCGTGGCCGCCATGAACCAGTTGCGCGTCAAGACGAACGACGTGCCGAGCGTCCACCAGCGTCCGGCACGCAGGGCGGGCCAGCCGAACGACCCGCGCCCGGCCACGACCGCTGAGAGCTCGTGCACGAAGACGCCGGTCGCCAGCGCGGTGACGAGCACCGAGCCGGCAAGTGCCAGCGCTACCCACGGGAAATCTGGCTGGCGGTCGCGACCGAGCGATCTCCGGAGTGGCGCGCGCAGCCAGGTGTCGACCCGGCCCGCGATCCACGCCCTCACGATGAGATTGGGACACAGAGCGCGTGAGAGTTCGATGAGCGCGCGGTGACACGCGCCGGGTCAGCGCTGGTGCGTAGGGCAGGAGAAGGTGGTGCGGCCGGCGATCGTGCGCCGTTCGAACGGCGTACCGTCCTTCGGGCACACGCCACCGGCGACGCGCTGTGCCATGTGGTCGCCCGTGTGCGAGCCGCCGCGCTCGAGCGTCAACTGCACGGTACGGCGGATGGCGCGATGCACGCGGCGGCGCTCGTTGCGGTCGAGATCACGCGCCGCACGGGCCGGATCGATCCCAGCCCGCCAGAGGACCTCGTCGACGAGCAGGTTGCCGAGCCCGGCGATACGGGCCTGGTCCATCAGCACGGCCTTCACCGGCGCCCGGCTACGGGTCAGTATCCGGTCGAGCTCGGCCTGCGTCACCTCGAACGCGTCGGGACCCAGGCGGTACTCGTCGGGATCGAGCTCGACCGCACCGAGGCGACGCGGGTCGCGCATGGCGAGCCACCCGCCGTCGGTGAACCGCACCGTGAAGCGGTGCCACTCCGGGTTCTCGAGGTTGCTGCCGTATACGAGTGGGTCGCCGGCGGCTTCGCCGTCGATCAGCACACGGCCGCTCATGCCCAGGTGCAGTCCGAGCGTGGGGCCGCGCCAGTCGGTGTCGAGCAGGAGCAGCTTGCCGTGGCGTCGCGCGGTCGTGAACCGACGGCCGGGGAGCACGGACTCGAGCGCGGCGGGCGTCAACCCTCGCTTCAGGTACCACAGGTCGGGCGTGTCGACGCCGGCGATCCTGCGACCCAGCGCGCGCTCCTCGATGAGCCGCCGCGCGTACTCGACCTCGATCCCTTCGGGCACCGGCTCAACATCGTCGGGTCACTCGCGTGCCGGAGAAGGCAGGCACGTGACCCAACGCCGGGGCTCAGGTGTTCGTGATCGCGCCGTGCTCGGCGCCCTGGGCGAGGCGGGCGTACTTGGCGAGGACGCCGCTCGTGTAGCGCGGCTCGGGCAGCTTCCAGTTCGCCTTGCGCCGTTCGAGCTCGGCGGCGTCGACGAGCAGGTCGAGCGCGTGCGTCGTCGCGTCGATCACGATGCGATCGCCGTCCTCGACGAACGCGATCGGGCCGCCGTCGACAGCCTCGGGCGCGACGTGTCCCACGCAGTAGCCGTGCGTGCCGCCCGAGAATCGGCCGTCGGTCACGAGCGCGGTGTCGGCACCGCGCCCAGCGCCCTTCATCGCACCAGTCACCGCGAGCATCTCGCGCATACCGGGACCGCCCTTGGGCCCTTCGTAACGGATCACGACGACGTCGCCGGCGTCGATCCGGCCGCCCAGGACCGCGTCCATCGCCGCGTCCTCGCCATCGAACACCCGAGCGGTCCCGTCAAAGCGGTCGCTGTCGAGCCCCGCGACTTTGACGACGGCGCCGTTCGGCGCCAGCGACCCCCGCAGCACGACGATGCCGCCCTCGCTATGGATCGGGTCGCGCAACGGATGCACGACATCGCCGTCGGGCCCGGGCGGGTCGAGCTCGGCGAGGTTCTCGGCCAGCGTCTTGCCGGTGACCGTCAGGCAGTCGCCGTGCATCAGCCCGGCGTCGAGCAGCTCGCGCATGACGACCTGCACGCCGCCGATGCGGTCGATGTCGGCCATGTGGTACCTGCCGTGCGGCTTCGTGTCGGCGATGTGCGGCACCTTGGCTGCGATGCGGTTGAAATCGTCGAGCTCGAGATCGACCTCCGCTTCATGGGCGATGGCGAGCAGGTGCAGCACCGCGTTGGTCGACCCGCCGAGCGCGTTCACGATCGCGATCGCGTTCTCGAAGGCCGGCTTCGTCATGATCTGCCGGGGCCGGATTCCCGCCTCGAGCAGCCCGACGACGGCGTGCCCGGACGCGAACGCGAAGTCGTCCCGGCGCCGGTCGACCGCGGGCGGCGCCGAGCTGCCGGGCAGGCACATGCCGAGGGCCTCGGCCGCCGACGCCATCGTGTTGGCGGTGAACATCCCGGCGCACGATCCCTCGGTCGGACACGCCCGCCGCTCGATCTCACCCAGCTCGTTCTCGGTGATCGTCCCGGCGGCGCAGGCCCCGACGGCCTCGAAGACGCTCACCACGTCGAGGGCCCGGTCCTTCCAGTGCCCAGGAAGGATGGCGCCACCGTAGAGGAACACCGACGGAAGGTTGAGCCGCGCCGCCGCCATCAGCATCCCGGGCAGGCTCTTGTCGCACCCCGCGAACGTCACCATGCCGTCGAACCGCTCGGCGTGCATCATCGTCTCGATCGAGTCGGCGATGACCTCGCGGCTGACGAGCGAGGCACGCATCCCTTCGTGACCCATCGAGATGCCGTCGCTCACGGCGATCGTGACGAACTCGATCGGGAACCCGTTCGCGGCGCGGACGCCTTCTTTGGCTCGCTTTGCCAGTCGGTCGAGCGGCATGTTGCACGGTGTGACTTCGTTCCAACTCGAAGCCACGCCGATCTGCGGTTTGTCCCAGTCGGCGTCGGTCATCCCGACCGCCCGCAGCATGGCCCGCGCCCCCGCCCGCTCCATGCCGTCAGTGACCTCGTAGCTTCGTGGCTTCAGCGCGTCCGGCATGGATCGCAGCGTACTGCCGCCGATCGCGGCGCTCTCCCGCGTTCTTCGACCGACCTACGATCTCGGCATGAAGGTGGACGGGTCGCTCAACGACAACCTCGCCGAGATCCCGTCCCGTGCACGCGACCTCGAGGCGAGCGGTTACGACGGGGCGTTCACGTTCGAAGGCCCACACGACCCGTTCCTGCCCGTGCTCCTCGCCGCCGAGCACACGGAGCGGGTCGAGCTGTCGACGGCGATCGCGGTCGCGTTCGCGCGCAACCCGATGACGCTGGCCCAGACGGCCTACGACCTGCAGCTGGCGTCGGAGGGGCGGTTCATCCTCGGTCTCGGCTCGCAGATCCGCCCGCACATCGAGAAGCGCTTCTCGATGCCGTGGTCCCAGCCCGCGGCCCGGATGCGCGAGCTCGCTCTCGCGATCCGCGCTATCTGGGCGTGCTGGCACGAGGGCGCGCCGCTGCGCTTCGACGGCGACTTCTACCGCCATACGCTCATGACACCCTTCTTCAACCCGGGCCCGAACCCGTACGGGTCCCCCCGCATGTGGCTCGCCGGCGTGGGACCGGCGATGACCGAGGTCGCCGGGGAGGTCGCCGACGGCTTCCTCGTGCATCCGTTCAGCACCGAACCGTTCCTGCGCGAGGTCACGCTCCCGGCGCTCGAGCGCGGCTTCGCCCGCGGTGACCGCACGCGTGAGACGTTCGAGGTCGCGTTCCCGCTCATGATCCTGACCGGCGACTCCGACGAGGAGATCGTCGCTGCCGAGGGCGGCATCCGCCGACAACTCGCGTTCTACGGATCCACGCCCGCGTACCGTCGCGTCCTCGACGTGCACGGGTGGGGCGACCTCCAGCCCGAGCTCAACCGGCTCTCCAAGGAGGGTCAGTGGGAGGAGATGGGCGGGCTGATCGACGACGAGCTCGTCGACACGTTCACCGTGCGGGGCGCCCCCGAGGAGATCGCATCGCAGGTGCTCGCCCGGTACGGGGACCTCGTCGACCGGATCAGCTTCAACGCTCCCTACCGCATCGACACGGACCGCTGGGCGAAGGTGCTGGCCGGCTTCAAGGCGGGCGCGCGATGACGGCGGCTTTGCTGACCGTCGTCGCAGGAGCCGGAGCTCGCGACGGCGGCCGGGGAGCGCAATGAGTGTTCGCGTAGGCACCGCCGACGGGCTGTTCTCGCTCAACGGCTCGACCGAGCGTCAGGTCGAGGGTCATTCGGTCAGTGCTCTCGATCGCGGCTGGGCGATCTTCGACGGCGAGACGGTCGTGTACGAGACCGGCGATGGCTGGCAGCAGTCGTTGACCGTCCGGTCGCCTGAGCGCTCGCTCGGGGTCCACGGCGCGCTGCTCGCCCGGCGCGACGAGGCGATCGTCGGCTGGGGCTCCTCGCTGACCCGCGTCTTCAAGAACGGCCGTTTCGAGCCGATCCCCGGGTTCGAGACCGTCCCCGGACGGGACGACTGGCACGCGGTTGGGAGCCGCCAGCCATACGTTCGCTCGTTGACCGCGACCCCAGCCGGCGTGCTGCTCGCCAACGTCCACGTGGGCGGGATCCCTCGCTCGACCGACGGCGGGGCGACGTGGCGGCCGACCATCGACGTCGACGCCGACGTCCACCAGGTGCGCGCGCATCCGCAACGTCCGGAGCTCGTGCTCGCGGCGGCGGCGGTCGGGCTGTGCCGGAGCGACGACGCGGGCGAGACCTGGAACGTGCTCACCGATGGGCTGCACGCCTCGTACTGCCGCGCCGTCGCGACCGCCGACGACGTGATGTTCGTGAGCGCGTCGAACGGTCCCTTCGCCGACCGAGCAGCGGTGTACCGGCGCGCGATCGACGGCGACGGGCCTCTCGAACGCTGCACGAACGGCCTGCCCCAATGGCAACCGAACAACGTCGACACCGGGTGCCTGGACACCGACGGCACGCGGGTCGCGTTCGGCGGCGGGGACGGCGTCATCTACGGCTCGGAGGACGCCGGACGCACGTGGCACGTCCTCGCCGACGGCCTCCCGCCCGTATCTGCAGTCACGATCGAGTGAGCCTGACCGAGAGGAGAACCAGTGGCCAACGACACCGAGACCCCGATCGAGATCGTCCGCCGGTTCTGCAGCGCGTGGTCCCACGTCGATCCCGATGAGATCGCCGGCTACTTCACGGACGACGCCGTGTACCACAACATCCCGATGGATCCCATCACGGGTCGTGATGCGATCAAGTCGTTCATCGCCGGGTTCGCCGGCAGCGCGGAGCAGATCGACTTCCGGGTGCGCAACATCGTCGCCGACGGACCGGTCGTGCTCACTGAACGAATCGACGTCTTCGTGATGCCGGCCGGCAAGGTCGAACTCCCCGTGATGGGCACGTTCGAGGTGAAGGACGGCAAGATCGCCGCCTGGCGGGACTACTTCGACCTGAAGCAGTTCATGGACCAAATGGCGTCTCACTGATCGCAGCAGTCAACGTTTACAACGGACTCGGCCCTGGAGGCTCTCCGGATGTCGCGGGGTTCGCGTCCTGTTGCAGGATTTGGTGACATCTGGTGACAACGGCGGCTCTCCAAGAACCCTGGCAGGGGCCATGCCCCTCGCGGTCAGCTCGCATTTCGCTGCTGATACTCCCGCACCAGCCGTAAGTGCCCCTGGCACCGACGACAACGCTAACGACAGTGCCGCCAACAACTGCGGCGATCACGACACCCGACAAAGCATGCGCTTATCTGAACCAGATTTTCTCCTGGGCGGTGGCGGCGGGAGGAGCGTCTCAGCGGCGACGATGGTGCAACTTCGCGCCGCGTTCCTGAACGTAGGCGACCCGACGCTGATTAGTTACTCCCCGCGGTCTCGCCCGCGGAAGACACCGGTATGCAACTACAAAGCATGCTGATTTGGTGTTTCGGTCACGGACACCTGCCGTAAGACCTGGGCGCCTCAGAATCGAGACGATCGGCCTGACGCCGGTACGTAGGCTCGAACCGTGCCGGAGGAACAGCAACGGGAGCGCTCCCCGCTCTACCTGGCCCGCCCCCCGAAGCCCGTCTCACAGATGACCGACGCTGAGCTGACCGCGTGGGCCGATGAGATCATCCGGGCATTCGCGGAAGCCGAGGGCCTCGACCTCGACTGACGACCAGCGGCGCGTCGGGGACTTGAAGCTTCCGGGCACGTATCGCCGGCCGCGCTCATGCTCGGCCCCTCGGCAAGGGCGCCTCGCGCACGCGGCGTCTTTGCCAACCAGCGACATTGAACACAAAGAGACGGAGGGGTTCATCGAGGTGACCGACGACGCGAAGATCCGACGAATCGAGATGTTCTTCGATGACCAGGCAGCCGTCGAGAACTTGAACTGGTGGATGCGCAGCGGCGCTGAAGCGCCCGAGACGTAGCGGATCAGCAATCCAACGCGCTGTGTTATGGCGGCCACTCGAGTGTGACCGGATTCGAGCTCGCAAGCGGCCGCCTGCGTTGGGGCGGCTAGGCATCCCCGGGGCTGTGATGTCGGGGCCGAGTCGGCCAGACGGGGTGGGCGGAGATGATCACCTCGTCGGGGTCGTAGGCCGCTTTGATCTCCTGCAGGCGGCGGAAGGAGGCGGGTGGGAGCACGGCGGCGGCCGGGGCCGGGGTCTCTTCGAAGTTGTAGTAGGCGTAGCCGGAGTGCCAGGGCGCAAGAGCGTCCTTGACCGCTTCCACGTGCGCGCGCATCCGGCCGGCCAGGTCGGGCGTAGGGACGATGGCGGCCGCGTACAGCAAGTAGCTCGCCTCGATGGCGGGCTGGGCTCCGCCTCCGGGGACGGGGCGGGCGAGCGCGCCGTCCAAGTGGCGGACCTCGACGCTGTCCGGCGGCGTGTCGGCGTCCGGTCCGACCACGGCGACCAGGGCGTCGATCGCCGCGGCGGGGAAATCGGCCAGGAACGCGCCGTCGCCCACACCGGCCCCCGGGTCGCTGGGGTCCATGTTCAGTTGGCCGAGCGAAGAGGCGGGGATCATCGCGAAGGTGTCCAGTTCCGGGCTGAGCCGGCGCAGCGACTTGGTCAGCTCGGCGCCGGTGTCCGCGTCGCCGAGGTAGGCGGCCTCGAAGATGGCGAAGGCCCGACCGCGGAACCCTTCGGGGACTTCGGGCAGCGACGGCACCCGCAGGATGTGGACCATTGAGGTGACATCGTCCGGGGCCGTTGCCGTCCATTCGCGCCAGGCGTGCAGGACCTCCGCGGCGCGCTGAATCGGGAAGAACAAGTCCCCGGCGTACAGCTCCGGGACTGGGTACAGCTGCATTTCCAGCGCGGTCACGACGCCGACGCCGCCGCCACCACCTCGCACCGCCCAGAACAAGTCGGGCTCGTGGTCGGCGTCGATATGGACCAGGTCGCCGCCGGGGGTCACGAGGTCGGCCGCGGTGACGCTGTTGGCGGCCAGCCCATAACGGCGGGCCAGGAAGCCGAGCCCGCCGCCCAGGGTGTAGCCGCTCACCCCGACGTTCGGCGAGCTGCCGGCAAGCCCGGCCAGGCCGTGCTCCGCTGCCGGGTCGATCACGTCTTGCCACACCGCGCCGGCCTCGGCGCGGGCGGTGCGCGTAGCCGGGTCAATGTCGACCTGCCGCATCCCCGTCGTCCTGAGCAGCATCGCGCCGTCGAGCGGTTCGAGCGGCGCGGCGCCGTGACCGGTGCCTTGCGGGGCGATCCGCATACCGTGGCCGCGGGCGAACCGGACCGCCTCGACCACGTCGGAGCCAGACTCGGCGACCACGACAACGGACGGGCGCTCGTCCACGGCCAGGTTCCACGCCTGGCGCGCCTGGTCGTAGCCGGCCTGGCCCGGAACGGTAACCTGGCCCGCGATCGCCGCTCGCAGCGCTTCCAGATCGCGGTCGGCAATGGTGTTCTTGATGTTCATCGTTTCTCCTAGCCCGCAATCCTGGCCTTGAATTGACGCTTACCAACGAGCACTTGTCATTCTGTACCGACTGGCAAGGTTGCGATTGGCCTTCAGGCGTGTGGTCCCGGCTGGGCGCGGTAATCGGCTTGCATCTCGCCAAGGCCTTCTGCCCGTAGGTCGTAACTGAGGCGCTACGCCGTAGTGAGCTGCGCGTGCTCGCGCCTTAGCCGCACAAAATGACGCTGCCTTCAGCTGTCAACCGGAGCACAGAACCGGCGATATCTATTCGGGCCAGCCTCACCGGGCGCCGTACTGGTTTTCCAATCTTGGGCAGATTGAGTTCATGGCGACGTACTCGGTGAACAAGAGGGCGTCGCCAACGCTCGGGACCTGATCCACGCTCATCAGTACCGGGTGGGCAGCCGGTGGGCTGACGTCCAACCACACTCGGCCGAGCAGAACGCGTTCCTCAAGGCTCATGGTTGGGCTGAGTACGGGTCCCGGCATCTCGCGCTCGCCGATGGCGCACCCGACGAAACGAAAGCCCGCTATGCCTTCGTGTTTGGCGACTTTCATCGCCTGCGCCGCATGGAATTGATCGCCTGCTACTACCGAGCGGCCGAGTGGGAGCACACCAAGGTCATGCGCGCCGCACACAACCTGCTTCTCTACCTCGACAAGTCGAGAACATGATCACCGTCGCTCTGGTGCTGACTGGCCGTGCCTTTGGCCTGGAGCGATCGGTAACCGAAGCTCGCCCGGTCGAACCGTTGACCTTTCCCTGATCAGAGAACGCGGGAGTGCCGTTCTGAAGCGGCCACCCTCGGGCAGGCTGCCCGTTGATCGGGGTCCCGGGCCCTTCTGACGGAATGATGCAGTAATTCAGGGTTGGTGCTGACCTCGAGGACGAGATCGGACCGCAGACATTCGACGCCGATGAGAGCTGTGGAATGAGAAGCCGCCTATTCATCGCCTGCGCTCCGTTCGGTCGCGGCTAGGACTTCCTGAGCACACGAAACGCGGATACCGCAAGGTCGGCGCCGTCAACCGCAACGTCGACCACCGCGACGTCGGCGGCTCGGCAACTACGGTCCTGACGGTGAACTCGCATGTTGGCTCGTGCTCACCGCGGAAGCCGCTGGTGAAGCAGGTTCGCTGGATGGTCGGGGCGCTCGCGGTGGTCTGCATCGGGGGGTTGCTTCCGGCCTGCGCCGGCGGCAGCGGGAGTGGTGTGTCTCGGGTCGTCGACGAGTATCTGCGGGCGTGGCGGCGGCACGACTATCGCGCCATGGCGAAGCTGGTGGATCGGCCGCCGGCGGATTTCGTCGCCTTCAACCGCGCCGCGGTCACCGACCTGGGGATCGAGCGCGCCGACTATGTCCGGGGACGGGCCTCTCAGCACGACCGCACGGCCTCGATCTCACTCCGCAACCGTTTCGACGTTCGTGGGTTGGGAACCTGGCGGGCGCGGGGTGAGCTGAGTTTGATCGAGCGGCGCGGGCGATGGCACATCGACTGGTCGCCACGTGCGATCGATGTCGGCCTTCAACCGGGCAACCACCCGGTGAGAAAGACGCAGTGGCCGGATCGGGCGCCGATCCTGGGAGCCGGTGGCGCAGCGTTGACGATGGCCACTCCGATGGTCACCGTGGGTGTTCAAGGAAGCCGTGTCACGGATGCGGGCGCACTGACGAGCGCGCTGCAAGGCGCGGGTGCGACGCCTGCGCAGGTTTCTACCGCGCTCACCACCGCGACCGCGCATCCGCAGTGGTTCGTCCCCGTGTTGGACCTGCCGCAGGCCCAGTACGAACAGCTACGACCGACGCTGTATCCGGTCCCGGGCACGGTGTTCCAAACCCACACTTCGCGCCACGCGATCACGCCCGACCTCGACGCGCACGTCGTCGGCTCGGTGGGGCCGATCACAGCCGAGCAGCTGAGCAAGCTCGGCCCTCCCTACCGGGCGACCGACACCGTCGGGCAGACGGGCATCGAGCAGGCCTACGAACGCGAGTTGGCCGGACGACCCGGCGGCAGCATCCAAGTTGTCGACGGGGCCGGGAACGTCGTGTCCACACTCGCGAGCTTCAAGGGCAAGCCCGGAGCACCGGTGCAGACGACCCTCGACCCGGCGCTCCAGAGGGCAGGTGAACAAGCCCTTAGCGCCGTTGCCCAGCCGGCCGCGCTCGTGGCCATTCGCGCCTCGACCGGGGAGGTCGTGGCCGCAGTGAGTCAGCCCAGCCAATCGCCCAACATCGCGCTCACCGGCCAGTACCCACCAGGATCGACCTTCAAGGTCGTGACGACCGCGGACCTACTCGAACACGGGGTCACTCCATCGAGTCCGGCCACCTGCCCTGCCAGCATCACAATCGGCGGCCAAACCTTCCGCAACTTCGAAGGTGAGGCAGTGCCGTCCCTGAGCCTCGCCGATGCCTTCGCGCAGTCGTGCAACGCGGCATTCATCGGTTTGGCCGCGAATCTCCCGCACGAGAGCTTCACCTCCACCGCCCAGCAATTCGGCCTCGGCGTCACCCCCCATTTGGGGCTCGACGCCTTCGGCGGGAAGGTTCCCACGCCGAACTCCGACGCCGAACGAGCCGCCACCGCCATCGGGCAGGCCAAGGTGGCCGTCTCGCCGCTCGCAATGGCAACCGTGGCCGGCGCCGTCGACGCCGGCAGCCTCCACGAACCCCGGCTCGTCGCCGGCACACGCGACGACACGACACCGCCACAACCCCTGGACCCCACCGTCGTCGCAGGACTGCAAAGCATGACGGCCGGCGTCGTCACCAACGGCACGGCAACAGGAGCCGGCCTACCGCCGGACACGCACGGCAAGACGGGCACGGCAGAGTTCGGCACCGACGATCAGCTCCAAACCCACGCCTGGTTCATCGGCTACCGCGGCGATCTCGCCTTCGCGATCATCGTCACCGGCGGCGGAGTCGGCGGCACCGTCGCGGCCCCGATCGCCGCGAAATTCCTCAGCGCAACCGGACCGGGCGGATAGTCCGCCGCGCTTGCTCAGTGCGTGGGCACAACGCCGGCGCCAAAATCGGCAACGCTCAACGGGCATCTCGCCCTTTCCAGGACGTCACTGTTCCCGTCCTTGGCACGAGAGCAACAGCACGCGCCATTTCGCCGAAATCGGGTCGAGTGGATGGCTTCGTGCGTCGGGCTTGGATCGTGTGCGCTTCGCTGACAGGAACTCTGAGATGGCCCAAGCGCAGCCAGGGATCTTTGCGCAGGGGCACCCGCGCCCACTACCACCTCGAGTTCGACCGTAGCGATCGCGCATCCGACGAGGACGTGAGAGCAGCCGTCGCTCGACTGCGTGAGCCCGTCGTGACGGTCGGTGGATTCAACCTTGTTGTCGGCTTCGGCCCGACGCTGTGGGAATGGCTTGCGCCCGGCGCCGCACCCGTCGGGTTCCATACGTTCCGAACAATCGAAGGGCTTGATGGCAAACCCGCGCCGGCGACGCAGCATGATCTGTGGGTCTGGGTGCACGGCACGGGACCCGACCTCGCGCTTGATGCGGCGCGGGCGATCACGGCAGTCATCTGAGACGTCGCGGAACTCGCGGCCGAGCAGCCCGGATGGGTATACCGAGACAGCCGTGACCTGACGGGTTTCATCGACGGCACCGAGAACCCGCCGGTCTACGAGGCGCCGGACGTCGCGCTCATCCCGGAGCCCGGCCCGGGGACCGGCGGGTCCCAGAATCCG
>DATFXL010000081.1:0-6002 GCA_035316025.1 Acidimicrobiia bacterium | reverse complement strand
ATCCTCTCGGCGCCCGACGAGGTGTGCGGCGGCGTTGCGTTCATCACCGCACCGCCCGAGGAGTTCGTGCCCGAGCCGGTGCGCGGGCAACCCGTCGTGGGCGTCGTCGTCCTCTACGTCGGCGACGTCGCCGAGGGCGAGAAGGCGTTCCGGCCGCTGCGTGAGTTCGGGCCGCCGGGCCTCGACATGGTCCAGCCGATGCCATACGTCGCCGTGCAGCAGATGATCGACGCGCCCAATGCGAGCGGGCGCCTGAACTATTGGAACGCCGACTTCTACGACTCGCTCCCCGATGAGGCGATCGACGCGTTCGTGCCGCGTGCGACGCAGCCGACCTCACCCCTGACGCAGGTCATCGTCATGCCGGGCGGGGGCGCCGTCGCTCGGGTTCCCGAGGAAGCCACCGCGTTCCCGCAACGCAACGCCGATTGGAACCTGCACTACCTCTCGATGTGGGAGGACTCGGCCGACACCGAGCGCAACATCGCGTGGACGCGGGAGTTCTCGGGTGCGATGAAACCCTGGGCCAGCGGTCGCCAGTACCTGAACATGCTCGGCGACGAGGGGATGGATCGAGTGAAAGCCGCCTACGGCCCCGAGAGGTTCAGGAAGCTCCAGGCGCTGAAGAGCAGGTGGGACCCGACGAACCTGTTCCGCCACAACCAGAACATCCCGCCTGCGTGACGCGGACCGGACGCGGCGCCGACGCCGTCAACGCTTCTCGGTGACGCGGACGATCATGTCGACCGGGTCGCCGGAGGCGAGCCAGCGTCCGGACGACGGCGTCCACGCCTGACCGGCGAAGGTGACCTGCCTCACGCCGAACTCCTGCGCGTGGCCGACGAGCCAGGCCGCGACTGTCCAGCCCCGCGCTTCGGGCACGGGCACGTCGATCGTGATCGGGCCGAGCTCGCGCGCGAGTGCCTGCCGCAGCGGTTTGCCCGACGACTGAGTCGCGCCCACGTCATCCCGGCAGCTCAGCCCGGCCGGGATCTCGCCCGTGGCCGCCTGTGCGATCGCGCGCGCCTGCGGCTCCCACTGCGCGTAGGAGTTCGGCGCCGCGCTCCGCTGCACCCGTTGCGCGGCCGTGGTGACCGGCAATGTCTCCCATCCCGCGACCCCCGCCAGCCGTCGGTAGAACACGCCCGCCGCGTAGTGCGGCGTCAGCACCTCGCTCGCGCTACCCCAGCCCTGCGATGGTCGTTGCTGGAACAAGCCGAGCGAGTCCCGGTCGCCGTGCTCGAGGTTGTAGAGGTTCGACTCCTGGAGGGCGGCTGCCAGCGCGATCGACACCGCGTGGTCGGGCATGCCCATGCGCTTGCCGACGGCGGCGATGGTCGTCGCGTGGGCCGTCTGCTCCGGGCTCATCGTGTATGTGACGCCGTCGAGCGAGACCCGGCATCCGGGCGGCACCTCGGTGCCGTTGTGGTCCCGCGTCGCCACGAACGCGACGTAACCGACGCTCGCCGCCAGCACGAGCGCCGCGCCCACGACACCCCAGCCGCGACCTCGGATCATCCGCGCCGAAGCTATCCGCGTCCAGGGCCGGCGGCGCCGTCACGACCGGAGCCTGTGACGACCACGAACCCGCCGACTAGAACATGTTCCATGCCGTTCGTGCTCACCGACAAGCCCCGGCCCCACGTCGCGCTCCTCACGTTGAACCGGCCCGAACGCATGAACTCGATGGCCTTCGACGTGATGATCCCGCTGCGCGACGCACTCGACGACGTCAGCCGCGACAACGACACGCGCGTGGTCGTCCTCACCGGCGCCGGCCATGGCTTCTGCTCGGGCGCCGACCTCGAGGATCCGGGCGCGATCCCGAACGTCGCCGGACTCACCCGCTCGTCGATCGCACAGCGCTCGATGGAGCTCCTCCACGACGTCATCGTCGCCCTGCGGCGGATGCACCAGCCCGTGATCGCGGCGGTGAACGGCGCCGCGATCGGGGGCGGCTTCTGCCTCGCGGTGGCGGCTGACATCCGGCTGGCGTCGGAGAGCGCCTACTTCCGCGCCGCCGGCATCAACAACGGACTGACGTCGACCGAGCTCGGGATCAGCTACTTGCTTCCGCGCGCGATCGGATCGTCCCGCGCGTTCGAGATCATGCTTTCCGGGCGTGACGTCCCGGCCGACGAAGCGGAGCGTATCGGGCTCGTGTCGCGCACCGTGCCCGGCGACGAGCTTCTCGCGCACTGCTTCGAGCTCGCCGAGCGCATCATCGGGTTCAGCCGTGTCGGAGTCGAGAGCACGAAGCGCATGCTGTGGTCGAGCCTCGATGCCTCCAGCCTGCACGCGCAGATGGACGCCGAGGCGCACGCGCAGCTGTACGTGCGGTTGACGACCGAGAACTTCGAGGAAGCGGTCCGGGCCCGACGCGAGAAGCGCGCGCCGGTGTTCCGAGACTGACCGCGCACATTCACAACCGGCGTTCAGGCCCAACTCAGGTTCGATCCGTACGCTCCCCTCATGGGGGGTACGGAGCGGCGAGTCAGCCGGCGGTCGTTGCTGAAGGCCGGGGGCGCGGGTGCCGCCCTGGGTGCGTTCGGGGGCCCGTTGCGCCCGCTCGTCGACGACCCTTCCCACGATCGCCGGGGCGAGCGTGACCGCCCCGGTGGCGAGGGCGGGAACGAGGCCGACACCGCCGATCCCGAGATCGACCTGGCCGAGATCCAGGGCAACGTACTCGCGGGGTTCAACAAAGATCACCAGCGACTGCTGTTCTTCCGGCTGGACGACGTCGATCGCGCTCGCGCCTGGTTGGCGACGATCGTCGACGAGACCGCGACCAGCGAGGAGGTGCTCGCCTTCAACGACGTTTTCCGCCGCGCCCGGGCTCGGCGGCGCGCCGAGCTGGCCACGCCCCAGGCGACGTGGCTGAACGTGGCGTTCACGCATCCCGGGCTCGCCGCGCTCGGCGTTTCAGAGAACGAGCTGTCGATGTTCCCGGAAGCCTTCCGTCAGGGGATGGCGGCGCGTGCCCCGCTGCTGGGCGACGTCGATGAGAGCGCCCCGGCCCGTTGGGTCGGGCCGTTTGCGTCGTCCGACGTGCACGGTCTCCTCCTGCTGGCGGCTGACGCGCCGTCGGCCCTCGATCGGCTCGCCGGCGCGCACACACAGCGGATGGCCGCCCACGGCGTGCGTGTCGTCTTCGAAGACACCGGCCGGGCGCGGGCCGACCAGCCCGGCCACGAGCACTTCGGCTTCAAGGACGGCGTGTCGCAGCCCGGCATCCGTGGGGTCACGCGCCGCCAGAACCCGGACGACGACGAGCAGGGCCTGCCCGGTCAGGACCTGCTCTGGCCGGGTGAGTTCGTGCTCGGCTACCCGACCCAGGCCGCGATGCCAGACCCGAAGTCGGACGACGGCGCCAACGGCAACCCGGGGCCCGTCTCGCGATCCGGCCCGGCGTGGACGACCGATGGCTCGTACCTGGTGTTCCGCCGACTGCGGCAGGACGTCGCCGGCTTTCGCCGCTTCGTCGCCGGCGCCGCCGCCGAGCAGGGTGTGAGCACGGAACGCCTCGGCGCGAAGTTGGTCGGTCGCTACCCGAGCGGCGCGCCCCTCGAACGCACCGAGGACGTGCCGCACGACTTCGACCCGACGAAGGCCGACCCGTCGCGCAAGAACCCGTCGATCCTCGATCCGACGAGGATCAACAACTTCGAGTTCGCGAAGGACGACGGCGACGGGAGGCTCGTCCCCCGTGCCGCGCACATCAGGAAGGCCTATCCACGGGACGAGATGACACCAACGGGGGGTGAGGCCGACACCCAGACCCACCGCCTCCTCCGGCGCGGCATCCCGTACGGCGAGTCGTTCCGCGAGGGCGCCCCCACCGGATCAACCGCCGGCGCCGATGCGGACCGAGGACTGCTGTTCCTCGGCTACCAGGCGTCGCTCGAGCGTCAGTTCGAGTTCGTGGTCTCGCAATGGTTCAACAAGCCCGACCATCCGGAGCGGGGCGACGGGCACGACCCGATCTTGTCGCAGTCGAGCCGCACGAAGCAGTTCACGCTCCCCGGAGGGAGCCCTGTGCATCTCACGATGCAGCGCTTCGTGTTCACGACCGGCGGCGCGTACCTCTTCCAGCCGTCCATCAGCGCGCTGCGGCGCCTCTCGCGCCCGTCGGCGGCCACGAACCCGGCGCCACCGCTTCCGGCGCCGTCACCGCGCTCGCCCCGCCTGCCCCTGCCCGGACCGCCCGGTCGTCCCGGCAGCCCCGGCGTGGTGTAGCAGGGTCCTACTTCTCGCCCAGAGCCCGGGCCAAGTCGTCGCGGCCCATCTTCGAGCGGCCTTCGAGCCCGCGCCGGCGGGCGATCTTGATGAGCTCGGCCCGTGTCTTCGGCGACTCGGCGCCGGTCCGGTTGCGCTTGCGCACCGCCGACGCCCGCTTGCCCAAGGCCGTGCGTGTCCGCTTGGGCATGTGCGCGATCGTCTTCTTGCGCTTGGCCGCGCTGATCGCTTTCCGCACGTTGCGCTTCGCGGCCTTCCGCTACTTGGTCGAGACCACGGCACACCTCCTCCGGTGTTCCGCGGTACCTACCCGCCAACGGTGGTCGTCACGCCTCGGTGGCCGAGACCCGTTGCACGACCGCGTTCACGATGTCGGGGCCCTGGGGGATGCGGCCGTCGACGTTCGTGAATCCGAAGCCCATCGCGGCGCGCCCGACGCGCACGACGACGAAGTCGACGTACAGGGTGGCCGTGCCGCCGTCCTGGGTGAAGGTGGCGCTGATCTCGTAGCCGGTCGCCTCGTTGCCCACGCCTTGCAGATCGGTGATCGGCGCCGCCGAGGGCGGTCCCGCCGTCGGTCGGTCCTTGGTGATCTCGGTGGCGAGCTTGTCGAAGCAAGCCTGCGCGGCCGACCCCTGGTAGGTGCGCATGAACTTGGTTGCCGAGGCCTTGTTCGAAAACGCGTACACGGCGTTCTCGGCCGTCGTCGCGTGCTCGGGCACCGGATCCGAGAACTCCCGCGACCGCGCCCGGTTGTCCTTCTTGGCGTCGGCCACGGCGGTGTTGATCTTCTTGCACTCCTCGATGCCTTTGAGGGCGTCGCCATTGGACTGGCCCCTCTTGGAGGTCCACTCCGCGGGCACGTCGGCCTTGGTGATGACGCCCGCCTTGAGGATCGCCTTGTCGCCCTTGGCCTCGGCTGCCGCCACCGCCGGGCCGGCCAGGGCCAGCGACGCCGCCACGGGGACGCCAAGGGTCAACAGACGCATGCGTCGGGAAGGCATCGGAGCACCCTAGCCCCGCGTCCGTGGCGATCCCGTGCGCCCAGGGGCGGCACGGCCCCGATTCTGAGGCCCGAATCGGCGCCCGAGTGGAGCGGACGACGAGCCCCGGGCGCGGATTCCGCGCCCCAGTGGCGTGCCCCACGCATTCCACAGCTCCTTGTGGACGGCCTGACCTGCGGAAACGTTCATCGTCCGTTCACTGCCCGCGCGTTGATCACCGGGCTTCGACACGATTCCCTACGCGCGACCGATTTAGGCCCATCCCAGGAGAGCACTTGGCCGAATCGGACCCCAGGAAGCGGGAGTCGCCCCCAATGTCTTCCCCCGGGGCGGCTCCCGCTTCCGTCAAGCTCGACGGGGCGGCTGCCAGAATCGGCGATGGTGTCCAGCGACCATGATCGCACCGTCCGGACCGAGTTCCGCCGCCAGTCGCCGACCTTCGAGGGTGACGACTCGTTCTTCGCGGATCCCCGCCTCGCGGCGTGGGTCGCACGTCACCTGGCGCCGCTCGAGTCGCCGGCGCTCGTCCTCGAGGTGGCTTGCGGCGCCGCGCACCAGGCCGAGGCGATCGCGCCTCGCGTCGCTCGCGTCGTGGGCGTCGACCTGACACCCGAGATGCTGGCGGTCGCGCGCCACCGCCTCCGTGACCGCGCCGTGGACCGTGTCACGCTCGCCCGTGCCGACGCCGCCCGCTTGCCGTTCCCCGACGGCTCGTTCGACGTGACCTTCTGCCGCTTCGCGGTGCATCACTTCGCCGAC
>DATFXL010000080.1:0-40381 GCA_035316025.1 Acidimicrobiia bacterium | reverse complement strand
GACGACGAAGATGTGCGGCCTGGGGCGACGGGGCAGCCGACAAGGGCGGTGGCATCCTGGTTGTAGCTGCCGTCGAGCGCCAGGACGATGCGACGGTCCTGTTCGATGTCGGCCGCATCGACCACGTTGTCCCAAGCGCCCGGCGGCAGCCACGGCTCGTCCAGGTCGTCGAGCCACTACCCGAGGGCTGGCACGCCGGTAGGTGGCCTCGCGGAGCTTGGGCGGCAGCAGCGCCCACCACGCGACGGACCTGACCGTCGATCACGTCATCCCTGGCAGCTTGGCCGGTGGTTACCAGGGGCTGTGCCGGTAACGCTACGAAGCGTAGGCACTCGCGGCCGCCTGCCGCCGCACCGTCGTCGCCCGGGTGGAGTGGAGTTCCCTGACATGCAGGTATGCTCCTTCGCTCGTGAAGAAGGGCCGGGCGACTCGGATTCCGAGGCCGGTGCGACGTGTCGCAATACAGCTGCTCCGCCTTCCGGTCGTCGCTGTGTTCTCACTGCTCTACTACGGGAATTTCGGGCAGACCCTGGGTAACACACGATGGCTCGGAATCAGCATTATCAAGAACCCGCTCGATTTGTGGATCTACCAAGAAATTGTTCATGAACTTCGCCCAGACCTCATCATCGAAACGGGTACCTGGATCGGCGGGTCGGCCTTGTACCTTGCGTCGCTGTGCGACCTCGTCGATCACGGCCGGGTCGTAACCATCGACATTGTCGAATACAAGGGCCGACCTGAACACAAGCGAATCGAATACATCACAGGATCGTCGGTGGAACCGAAAGTCATTGATCAAGTTCTTGAACAGGCACATGCATCAGAAACGGTGATGGTCATCCTCGACTCCAATCACCGAAAGGTCCACGTTCTCGATGAGCTTCGCCTCTACGCCCCGCTTGTGACAGTTGGCAGCTATCTCATCGTGGAAGACACCAACGTCAATGGACACCCGAACTATCGGCGTCACGGACCCGGGCCATGGGAAGCAGTTGAAGAATTCATGAGAGAGGACTCTCGATTCGAGATCGACAAGAGCCGTGAAAAGTTCATGCTTACGTTCAACCCGCGTGGTTATCTGCGCCGCACGAACTAGCGTCAAGGTCACTCGCGGCGCGACCCGCGGCACGAAGTCACAGGGCTCACGTCCCCATCCGGCTCGCTCGTGAGCCGACACCGGGCTCGACCCTCGCTGCGGGGAACAGCACGGTAGTAGCCCCTTGGCGCTTGCGGATGCGGGCGGCTTCCAGTTCGGTGAGCGGGGAACGGCCACGTCTCCATCGCACGGCCGCAGCCGAGCCGGAGCGCTGGTCACACGCTGGTCACAGAAAACTACGACGCGACGCGACTGTTGCGACGTTCGGCCCGTCGGGACCACAAGAAACGCTTGTAATCGTTGACTGCTGTCAACCGCTGCGACGAGCGAGACGACCGGCTGGTGACGGGGCGTTAGATTCTCGCGGCGCCCCGAGATGCGGCCAGGAGGGATGCATGACGCGCTTCACCGACCGAGTGGCGGTCGTCACGGGTGCGGGCTCGGGGCTCGGGCGCGCGACGGCACACCGGTTCGCCGACGAAGGGGCGCCGGTGGCGGTCGTCGACCTCGACGGCGACGCGGCCGAAAAGACCGCGGCGGAGATCGGCGAGCGGGGCGGGACCGCCCGCGCGTACGCGACCGACGTGCGCGACCCCGCGCAGGCGCGGGCAGCGGTCGACTTTGTCGCCGGCGACCTCGGCCGGCCCGAGGTCCTGGTGAACGCAGCGGGGATCGGCAGCTTCGCCCACACCGTAGAGGAGACGTACGAGCGGTGGTCGGCGATCGTCGGCGTGAACCTCACGGGCACGTTCCTCATGTGTCAGGCCGCCCTCCGACACATGCTCGAGGGTGGAGGCGTGATCGTGAACGTGGCGTCGAACGCGGGGCTCATGGGCCAGCCGTACTCGGCCGCGTACTGCGCGTCGAAGGGCGGTGTCGTCAACCTCACGCGGGCGCTTGCAGTGGAGTACGTCCGGCGGGGCGTGCGCGTCAACGCCGTCGCTCCCGGGGGCATGAACACCCCGATGATCGCCGGGTTCCGGATGCCGGAGGGCGTGAACATGAAGGAGTTCGCGCGCGTGACGTCACCGCTGGGCGCGGCCGAGCCCGAGGAGGTCGCCGGTGTCATCGCGTACATCGCCTCCGACGATGGTCGCTATATGACCGGGAGCATCGTGTCGATCGACGGCGGGATCACGGCCTGACGGCCGGGGGTGGAGACGATGATCACGGACGCGGGAAGTCTCTGGGAGCTGATCGAACGACGCGTTGCCGAGGCGCCGGACGCGACGATGGCCGTCGACGAGGACGGTCGCACGATCACATTCCGCGAGTACCGCGACGCCGCGCAACGCGCCGCCGCCGGGCTCGCCGAGCTGGGCGTCCGTGAAGGAACGCCGGTGTCGTGGGCGCTGCCGACCTGGCTCGAGTCGCTCGTGCTCGTGGCCGCGCTGGCGCGACTCGGCGCCGTGCAGAACCCGATCCTTCCGATCTACCGCCATCGCGAGGTCGGCTTCGTGACGAAGCAGACGGGCGCGAAGCTCCTGATCGTCCCCTCGAGGTGGAAGGGATTCGACTACGAGGACATGGCACGCGAGATCGCCGCCGAGCAGCGCGGCCTCGAGGTGCTCGTCGTCGACCGCAAGCTGCCCGACGCCGACCCCGCGTCGCTCCCTCCGGCCGCGTCGCCCTCGTCGTCACCGGAGGACGCGCCCGTGCGCTGGGCGTTCTACACATCGGGCACCACGGCCGACCCGAAGGGCGCGCAGCACACCGACCGCACGATCATGGCCTCGGCCTACGGCATGACGCTGGCGCTCGGCACGCAGCCGGACGACGTGAGCGCGCTCGTGTTCCCGTTCACGCACATCGGTGGCATCGGGTGGCTGTTCAGTTCGATGATGGTCGGGTTCAAGACGATCGTCGTCGAGGCGTTCGACCCATCGACGACGATCCCCGTGCTGCAGCGCGAAGGAGTCACCCTCGCCGGCGCGGGCACGCCCTTCCACATGGCGTACCTCGCCGCGCAACGCGAGAACCCGGGGGAGCCGCTGTTCCCGAGGGCGCGGGCGTACCCCGGCGGGGGCGCAGCGAAGCCGGTGCAGCTGCACTACGACGTGAAGAAGGAGCTCGGCGGCGCGGGTGTCGTCTCTGGCTACGGGCTAACCGAGTGCCCGATCCTGGCGATGGCGACGGTCGATGATCCCGACGTGAAGCTCGCCGAGACGGAGGGTCGTACGACACCGGGCGTCGAGGTGAAGGTGGTGAAGCTCGACGGCTCGGTCGCGAGCGCGGCGGAAGAGGGCGAGATCCGCGTCAAGGGCCCCATGCTGTTCCGCGGATACGTCGACTCGTCCCTCGATGCCGACGCCTTCGACGACGACGGCTGGTTCCGCACCGGTGACCTCGGCGTCCAAGACGCCGACGGGTACATCGCGATCACCGGGCGGCTCAAGGACGTGATCATCCGCAAGGGCGAGACCATCAGCGCCAAGGAGGTCGAGGATCTCCTGTTTCGGCACCCCGCCATCGGCGACGTCGCCGTGATCGGTTTGCAGGACGAGGCGTCAGGGGAGCGGGCGTGCGCGATCGTCGTTCCTGCGGACCCCGAGGCGCCCCCCACGCTGAAGGACCTCTTCGACTTCTCCACCGAGGCCGGGCTCATGACCCAGAAGATCCCCGAGCAGCTCGAGATCGTCGACGTGCTGCCGCGCAACGCCACGGGCAAGGTCCTCAAGCACGAGCTCCGCAAGCAGTACACGTCGCCGTGATCGCATGCCCCTGCCGCCGGAGCTGAAAGAGCTCGCGCAGCGACTCTCGAACTGGGGACGGTGGGGCGACGACGACCAGCGCGGGACGCTCAACTTCATCACGTCCGAGGCCGTATTGCGCGGCGTGTCCACAGTGCGGCGGGGCGAGACGTTCTCGCTCGCAATCCCGTTCGACGAGGACGGGCCGCAGATCGGCGCCATTCCCGGCCGCATCAACCCGAGGCGCACGATGACGGCGGTGAACGCCGCGTTCACGGGGGACCCGAGCGATTTCACGACGAGCGACGACGCCTTCGAGATGGGCGCGCAAGCGGCTACGCACTGGGACGCGCTCGCGCACGTCGGGTACGACGGACTCCTCTACAACGACACGCCCGACACCGTCGTCACCGACGCCGGCGCAGCGCGGCTCGGCATCGACCAGTACGGCCCGATCGTGACGCGGGGCGTGCTGCTCGACATCGCCCGCCTCCTCGGAGTCGAGTACTTCGAGGACGCCCACGCCATCACCGGTGAGGACCTCGCCACCGCCGAGCGTCAGGCGGGGGCATCGGTCGAGCGCGGCGACATCCTCCTCGTGCGCACCGGGCAGATGGAATGGCTGCGGCGCGGCGACAAGCGCCGATTCAGCGATCCGAGCCCGGGCATCGGCGTCGACGCCATCGAGTACCTGCACGACAAGAGGGTCGCGGCGGTCGCGACGGACACCCTCGTGTTCGAAGTGTGGCCCTGTGAAGACCCGACCGCGCTCCTGCCCGTACACATGATCGACCTGCGCGACCTCGGCCTCGTGCAGGGCCAGCTGTGGCACCTCGACGACCTCGCGGCTGACTGCGCCGCCGACGGTGTCCACGAGTTCTTGCTCGCGGCCACGCCGCTGCCTCTCACGCACGGCCTCGGGGGACCAGTCGCGCCCACGGCGACGAAATAGGGAAATCCGGCGACCCATCTCACGAACCCGGCCCCCGGAGCGTTGAAGAGAGTGTGAGCCCGCCCCCGTTCCAGACCTTTCTCGAGCACCACCGGGACCCGGTGTACCGGTTCCTCCTGTTCTCGGTCGGACCCGACGCCGCCGACGACTGTCTCCAGGAGACGTTCGTCGCCGCGTTGCGGGCGTACCCACGTCTCGAGGACGGCTCGAACCTCCGGGCGTGGGTGCTGACGATCGCCCACCGCAAGGCCATCGACGCGCATCGGGGCCGGGCCCGGCGGCCGGTGCCGTCGGCCGAGCTGCCCGAGCAGCCGTCCCCCGCGGTCACCGTGCCCGATCCCGGGTTGTGGAAGGCCGTGGGCGAGCTCCCGCCCAAGCAGCGCGCTGCCATCGTGCTGCGGTTCGTCTCCGACCTCCCCTTCCGCGAAGTCGGGCGCATCCTCGACATCTCGGACGCAGCGGCACGCCAGAACGTGCGCGAAGGGCTTGCGCGCCTACGAAAGGAGTACGCAGATGACGAACAGCGAGCTGTCTGACCTCGAAGCCGCGCTGCGGCGCGGCGCCGCCCTCGACGTCGATGCCCCGGCCGGAGCGGCCGCCCTCTCCGCCGTCGTCGCCGCAGATCGTGCCGGCCTCGTCGACGTGGCCGTGTCGACGGTCGACTCGCCCGTCGGCGATCTCCTGGTGGCGGTGACCCCGCAGGGCCTGGTCCGCCTGGCGTTCGACCCCGAGCGCGTGCTCGACGAGCTGGCCGAGCGCATCTCACCCCGCGTCGTCGTGGCACAGGGCCGCCTCGACCCCGTACGCCGCGAGCTCGACGAGTACTTCACGGGCCGGCGGCGAGCGTTCGACATCGCCGTCGACTGGTCGCTCACGAGTGGGTTCCGGCGCCGGGTGCTCGAGGCCACGGCGCGCATCCCCACGGGGCAGGTCACGACCTACGGCGCCCTCGCCGAGGAGGTCGGGAAGCCGACCGCGGCCCGAGCCGTCGGGAACGCGGTCGGGTCCAACCCCATCGCGATCGTCGTGCCGTGCCACCGTGTCGTGCCCGCCGCCGGGGGGGTCGGCAACTACGGCGGCGGCCCCGAGCGCAAGGCGTTCCTGCTCGACCTGGAGCGAAGCAACGAGACAACGCCCCGCCGTCGGCCGCTCGAGCCCGGCCGGCGGCGGTAGCGCACAGGACGCTCACCTGACGCGGCGCTAGCCTCCGGGCCGTGTCGACCCGGTCGGCGCGCGCGTTGGTACTCGAGCAGCCGCGCACGCTCGTCGCTCGCGAGCTCGCCGTCCCCGAGACCGGCGACGACGATGCCCTGCTGCGCGTCGAGGCGTGCGGGCTGTGCGGCACCGACCACGAGCAGTACACGGGTCACCTGCCGGCCGGCTTCGCGTTCGTGCCCGGGCACGAGGCGGTGGGCGTGATCGAGGCGATCGGCGACGCAGCTGCCCGCCGGTGGGGCATCGGGGGCGGCCAACGTGTCGCGGTGGAGGTGTTCCAGTCGTGCCGCGTCTGCGACGCCTGCCGCTCGGGCGCGTACCAGCGCTGCGAGCGGCACGGCCTCGGCGACATGTACGGCTACATCCCCGTCGAACGTCCACCCGGCCTTTGGGGCGGCTACGCACAGACGCAGTACCTCGGGCCCGACGCCATCGTGCACCGGGTGCCCGAAGGTCTCGACCCGGTCGTCGCAACACTGTTCAACCCGGTCGGCGCCGGCGTCCGATGGGCGGTCACCGTGCCGGGCACCCGCCCCGGTGACGTCGTCGCCGTGCTCGGGCCGGGCGTGCGGGGCCTCTCGGCGGCGGCGGCGGCGAAGGAGGCCGGCGCCGCGTTCGTGATGGTCACCGGCCGCGGGCCGCGCGACGCCGAGCGCCTCGCCGTCGCCGGCGACTTCGGCGCCGACCTGGTCGTCGACGTCACGGACGCCGATCCAGTGCGGGTGCTGCGCGCCGCTACCGGCGGACTCGCCGACGTCGTCGTCGACGTGACCGCCAAGGCTCCCGAGGCGCTCGGACAGGCCGTTGCCCTCGCCCGGCCGGCCGGCACGGTCGTCGTCGCCGGAACCCGCGGCGGTCCCGTGCCCGAGTTCCAGGCCGACCACGTCGTGTTCAAGGAGCTGCGGATCGTCGGCGCCCTCGGCGTCGACTCCGCCGCCTACCGAGCCGCGCTCGACCTTCTCGCCCGGGCCCGGTACCCGTTTGCCGAACTGCCGCGCCGCGTCGTCGGACTCGACGGCGCCGAGGAGCTGATCCGTGGCCTCGCCGGTGAAGGCGACCTCTCTCCGCCCGTGCACGGGGTGATCGCGCCCGCCTAGCGCGTGCCCCACGCGAGGAGGTGACGGTCGCCGGCCCGCTCGACGCCCAGGCCGGCGAGCCCGGAGTCGACGATTTGTGCCTGCACCTCGTCCGGCGTGTACGCGGCGCACAGCGACCGGTAGAAGTCGTCTCGCAACACGGGCGACTCCTCTGCCGCGTACGTGTCGACCAGCTCCTGCGCCGCGTCGGTGCTCGCGGGGCGGCGCAGGTCCATGACGAACACCGGCGCGCGGTCGTGTGCGGTGGCGGCGACGGCCGCCCACAGCACGCCTGGATCAGCCAGGTGGTGCAAGAGGCTGTTCGAGATCACAGCGTCGTATCTCGTTCCGGCGAGCGCCGGATCGGGGAGTCGGATCAGCTCGAGCGAGACGCGTTCACCGAGACGGGACGTTCGCACGAGCTCCAGACCTTCCGCGAGCATCGCCGGCGCGCCGTCGACGCCGCGAACATGCACCCCCGGATAGGCGCGCGCGAAGCGCACGGTCACGTCGGCAGTGCCGCAGCCGAGGTCCAGCGCCCGACCGGTGCTGAACTCTGGGAACCGCTCCCGGAACCGAGCGACGAACGCATCGTGCGGCTCCGTGAAGTCGGCGGCGGCATAGGCGCGGGCCTGCTCAGCGGTATCCATGAGCTCGGGCTCGGGGATGCGCGTCGACAGGTCCACGGGTCAGCGCTCAGCCGCGCGACGCACGCACGCTTCGAACAGCATGGCCTCGAGGGCGCCGGCGCGCTGCAGCGCCTCGACGTGCGGCGTCGGCGCCGTCGCGCCCGGCCTCTCCCATACGTCCACCCGACCTTCCTTCACGGGATGGGCGGGCACCGGGATCAGCGGGCCGCATGTGTGAAGCATCGGTCAAATCAGCGCCACCGTTCCGTCGAGAGGTCTCATCCGTTCCTCACCGCGACGCTGCCGAGCGCGCCATCATCCCGCATCGGGATCGGAGCCGCCCGCGGCCGTCACGCGAGCAGGCGGCCGTAAGCTCCGTCGTCGTGCCCTCGCGCCGCGCTCTCGCCGTCGCGCTCTGTCTCGCGATCGCGTTCCTCGGTGTCGCCGCAGGGTCCGTCGCCGATGCATCGACCGAGGCCACCCCGAAGGCTGCGCCCGGTACCAGGCTCCAGTGGAAGCGCTGCGGGGGCGACAACGAATGCGCCAAGCTCACCGTCCCCCTCGACTACGACCATCCCGACAACGGCCGGACGATCAAGGTCGCGTTGCTGAGGGTTCGCGCCACCGACCAGAAGAAGCGCATCGGGTCGCTGCTGTTGAACCCAGGTGGCCCCGGCGCGCCGGGAACGCACTTCGCGCGCGACTTCGCCAGCGCGCTGCCGGACGCGCTTCGGCAACGTTTTGACATCGTCGGCTTCGACCCCCGGGGGAGCGGGGGCACGTCGCCGGTGAAATGCGAGAACAACCTGGACGATGTCTTCTCCGCCGACTACTCGCCGGACACGCCGGCAGAGCGCACCGACCTGGACAACCGGCTCCAGCAATTGGCGCAATCGTGTGAAGCGCGCAGCGGCAAGGTGCTGCCGTACGTGTCGAGTGAGAGCACGGTCCGCGACATGGACCGTATCCGCCAGGCGGTGGGCGACAACAAGCTCACGTACGTTGGGTACTCCTACGGCACGTACCTCGGCACCCTCTACGCCAAGTTGTTCCCTACAAAGGTGCGCGCGCTCGTCCTCGACGGCGCCATCGACCCGAATCTCGGCGCGCTCCAGATCGGCGCCGAGCAGGCGGCCGGCTTCGAACGTTCGCTCGACGCCTTCCTCGCCCAGTGCTCGCAGAACCGGAGGTGTCCCTTCTTCAGCGGTGGCGATGCCGCCGGCGCCTTCGACCGTCTCGCGGCCCAGGTCGACGCCCGACCGTTGCCGGCCCACGACGGTCGGACGCTCGGAGGCGGCGAGTTCGACCTCGGTGTCGCGCAGGCTCTGTACTCGGGGACGGAGGGCTACTCGCGGTTCGAGCAAGCCTTGGCGGATGCCGCCCGCGGCAACGGTGAACGCCTCCTTGCCCTCTCGGACGAGTACACCGGCCGGCACGAGGACGGCTCCTACGACTCGTCGCAGCCTGCGTTCTGGGCCATCGGCTGCCGCGACGGACCGGCAGTGGGAGGGCCCGACGTCTATCAAGCCGCGGAGCCAGAGTTCCGTGCCGTCGCGCCGCGCGTCGGCGTCGCGCTCCTCAACGCCGGGCTCGTGTGCGCGTACTGGCCGGTGCCGCCGGTCCCGAACGTCGCGCCCGTCAGGATCGACGGCACGCCGCCGATCCTGGTCGTCGGCACGACCAACGACCCCGCGACGCCGTTGAAATGGGCGCAGGGGCTCGCCGGGGAGATCTCGTCCGGGGTGCTCCTCACCGCCGAGGGCACCCAGCACACCGCGTTCGTCACCGCGTTCAACAGCTGCGTCGACGACAACGTCGTGAAGTATCTCGTCACTCTCCAGCCCCCGCCGACCGGCACCAAGTGCGACTGACCGAGCGGCGGCGGGCGGGCGCTAGGATCTGACGACCCGTCAGGTCAGTGCCGCGCCGGAGGAGCACGTGGCGGACGACTTTCCCAAGATCGTCAGCGTCGACGACCACGTGGTCGAGCCACCGCACGTCTGGGAACGGTGGCTGCCGGCGAGGTACCGCGACCGGGCGCCGCGGGTCGAACGACGGGGCATCGGCAGCGTGCGCCACGTCGGCGGCGGCACGTACGAGCAGACCTTCGACCCCGACGGCCCGCAGGCGGACTGCTGGGTCTACGAAGACCTCGTCTACATCCACAAGCGGCACGTGGCCGCCGTCGGCTACGACCGCGACGAGATGACGATGACGCCGATGACCTACGCCGAGATGCGGCCCGGCTGCTACGAACCGAAGGCGCGCGTCGAGGACATGGAGCTGAACTGGGTGGAGGCGTCGTTGTCGTTCCCGACGTTTCCTCGCTTCTGCGGCCAGACGTTCCTGGAAGCGGAGGACCGCGAGCTCGCCGAGGCGTGCGTCTACGCGTACAACGACTGGATGGTCGATGAGTGGTGCGCCGGAAGCGGCGGTCGCCTGATCCCGTTGCCGATCATCCCGCTGTGGGATGCCGAGCTCGCCGCCGCCGAGGTGCGCCGCAATGCGGCCCGCGGCGCGCGCGCCGTGTGCTTCAGCGAGATCCCCGCCGTCCTCGGCCTGCCGAGCATCCACACCGGCCAGTGGGACCCGTTCTTCGCCGCCTGTGCCGATACAGGAACGGTCGTGTGCATGCACATCGGCTCGTCGTCGAAGATGCCGGCCACCTCGGGCGACGCCCCCGTCGCGGTCGCGGCCACGTTGAGCTTCGGCAACGCCATGTCATCGCTCACCGACTTCTTGTTCTCTGGCGTACTCGTGCGGTTCCCGACGCTCAAGCTTGCATACAGCGAGGGTCAGATCGGCTGGATCCCGTACATCCTCGAACGAGCCGACGACGTGTGGCTCGAGCACCGCGCCTGGGGCGGTGTTCGCGACATCGTGCCTGACCCGCCGTCCACCTACTACTACCGGCAGGTCTTCGGCTGCTTCTTCCGCGACCGGCACGGCATCGAGTCGCTCGAGACCATCGGCGTCGACAACACGACGTTCGAGACCGACTATCCCCATACCGACTCGACGTGGCCGCACACGAAGGAGGTCGCCCAGGAGCTCATGGCCGGTCTGCCCGACCACGTCGTGTACAAGCTTGTGCGCGGCAACGCCATCCGCATGCTCGAGCTGGACCTCTGACCGCCACCCGCCACGTCGCGCTCGAGGGTCCCGCCAACTTCCGGGACGTGGGGGGCTACGCCGCCGCCGGCGGCCGCGCCGTACGCACGGGCCGGCTGTTCCGCAGCGACTCGCTGGCGTCGGTCAGCGACACCGACATCACATACATCGTCGACGCGCTCGCCCTGCGCACGGCCGTCGACCTGCGGGCCGGCCACGAGGTGGACGACCACCCGCATCGGCCCCTCCTGGAGGCGGGCGTCGCGGTGCACCACCGCCCGATCGTCGACGAGACCCGCCGCCGTCCCGACGACGCGCCGATGCCCGAGCGCGGGCTCGACGAGATCTACGTGCTGATGCTCGAGCGATTCGGCGATCGCTTCGCCGCCGTCGTCGAGCTGATCGCCGATGCTGACGGGCATCCCGTCGTGTTCTTCTGCGCCGGCGGGAAGGACCGCACCGGGCTCGTGGCCGCGCTCGTCCTCGGCGCGCTCGGTGTGGACGACGACGCCATCGCCGCCGACTACGCCCTCACCGCCGAGAACCTGCCCGTGCTGCTCGAGCGGAACCGGGCTCGCGCCGCGGCGCGTGGCGTCGATCCCGAGGTGGCCGACCATGCGCTGCTCGTCGCCGAGGCGACGACGATGCTCGCCGTCCTCGAGCGACTCCGCGCCGAGCACGGCTCGGTCGAGGGCTACCTCGAGCGCCACGGCCTGGCGCCCGACGCGGTCGCCGCGCTCCGCGCCGGGATGCTCGCCTGACGCCCCGTCGGACCGACACGGCCCCCCGTCCGCGTGCTTCCGCAGGTCGGAGGCCATTAGCACCAGTTGTCGAGCCAGCTCAGGCCCCGTCGAAGGTGTGGAAGGGCCACAGGACGTCGCGCGTGCCGGCGCCATAACCCGTCTACTGGCCGGCCCGCCGAAGCCGGTCTCCTCTTTTCTCGATCAGCCCCGCCGGGTGCGCACTCGGTCAGGCCGTCGCCGGCGTGTCGGCGACCACGCGCTCCTCCGCGCGCGCCAGCGCGGCGATGCCGAAGAGAACCATGATCACGGAGACCACGACGGCCGACACCTCGAACGCGTTGTTGAAGAAGACGCGCTCGTCAAGGAGCACGAGACCGAGGATGGCGGCCGAGATCGGCGCGGTGGACTCGGTTGCACCCACGGACGCCGCGAGCGCACCCGTCTGGAACGCGCTCTGACCGATGATCACGCCACCGATCGACGCCAGTGCGAGCGCGTAGGACTCCCAGTGCGGAACCCACGCGAACACGCCCTGGCCCAGGTAGTGGACCACTCCCTTGGTAAGCACCGCCGCCGCGCCGAACGCGATCCCGGCGGCGATCCCGAGCAGCGCCGCCCTGGGCGCGCCGCGCGTCGGCCGTGCGAACGCGATGCACAGAAGAACGACACCCACGACGATGGGCCCCGCGATCACCGCCCGGTCCGTGGGGGTGAAGTCGTGCCCGCCCCGGGGCGACACCTCATAGAGGAAGAGCGCTAGCCCGGCGGAGAGCACCAACGCGCAGAGCCAGTCGCCGGTGCGGAGCCGACGCTTCGTCATCACCGCGCCGAGGATGAGCGAGAAGACGATGGCGAGGGCCAGGATCGGCTCGACGAACACGACGGCGGCGAGGGCGAGGGCTGCCGCTTGGCTGATGTAGCCGAACACGTCGGACAGGAGCCCGAGGAGCCACCGAGGGCGGCGGACCAATCGGGTCATGAGGCCGACGCGCAGCGCGTACTCGTCGGGAACCTGCTCCGCCTCGGTCAACTCGAGCACGTTGCTGAGTGCGTAGAGGAAGGCCGTCACGAGGGCCAGCACGATGGCGAACGCGACTTCGGGAGACACGGGCTGTCAGTATCCCATCACCGGAACGTCACCTGTGCCGGAACCGCGAGACGCGCCGCCAGTGCCCATGGCATGGACGGCGCGTCGAATGGGCCGGCTACGGCTCGCGCGCCGGCTGATCAGCCGGGCGTCGGGTCGCGCATCTCCATCAGCGGGATGGTCCTGCGATCCAGTCGCAAACCTCAGGCATGACGAAAGGACCGCGCAGTGGTCCGTATTAGCGGCTGGAATCCGTATCGGTCAGGCAGCTCTCTTCGTCAGCCAGTTCGAATTCGACCCGAGCGAGGTCCTTCGTTGTGTCGAACTGCGGGGAGAAATCGAGCCAGAGACCTTCGCCTTGTCCCCACCGTCCTTCGCCATGCTCGAGGACCTCCTCGAGCAGCGAGCGCGGCATGGTGATCGCGAGCCGCGTCCCTTCGTGCCGATCTTCGGTGATGACCACGATCGTGGGCATGCACGAGAGTGTTCCCACTCCTCGGCGCGGCTACACCGGGGGGCACCGATCGATCGTGAGGGCCGCCGACAGTTTCGACATGTGCCGAAGCCCCCGGATCTCCAGCGGTCGGCGTCATCGCTATGCAGGATCCGCCCCAGAGCGGATGGCTCACCGGGAGCGAGTCGCGCAGGGACCGCCCACGACACGCTGAGCGCGCCGGCTCGTTGCAGTCGAACGCCAGAAGCGTGACTCGCTCGCTCATATCTGCCGTTCTGCGTCCCATGACTGGTCGCCAGCTCGGAGAAAGGTCGACCAAGCTCTCCCGCGGCGATCGCACGGGACGGGCAAGGCCGGACGGCACGACATTTCGGTGATGCGCTGCCTGAAACCGCTGGTCAGGCGGACACGACGGCACAAGCCGGGAAGGAGCCGGACGGGAACGCTCTGACGCCCCGTCAGATTCAACCCGTACACTCCGGGCCCATGGATCTCCGCTACTCGGCGTCGGACGAGGCATTCCGCACCGAGTTGCGGGCCTGGCTCGAGCGGACGCTGCCCGACCTGCCGCCCCGCCCGAGCTGGGACGACTGGGCCGGCCGCCGTCGGTACGACACCGACTGGCAGCGACGCCTCTTCGACGCCGGCTACGCAGGCATCAACTGGCCCCGCGAGTTCGGGGGTCGGGACGCCTCGCCGTCGGAGCAGCTCGTGTACCTCGAGGAGACGACCCGGGCCCGGGCCCCGTACGTCGGCGTGAACTTCGTCGGCTCCCTCCACGCCGGGCCGACGATCATGACCGAGGGCAGCGACGAGCAGAAGGCCCGCTACCTGCCGCCAGTCCTGCGCGGCGACGAGGTGTGGTGCCAGGGGTTCTCGGAGCCAGGCGCCGGATCCGATCTCGCCGCCCTGCGGACGAACGCGGTGCGCGACGGCGACCACTACGTCGTCAACGGCCAGAAGATCTGGTGCTCGTTCGCGCACATCGCCGACTACGGCGAGCTGCTCGTGCGCACCGATCCCGACGCGCCCAAGCATCGCGGCATCAGCTGGCTGATCCTGCCCATGGACACGCCCGGCATCGACGTCCGCCCGATCGACACCGTGATCGGGTCATCGGAGTTCTGTGAGGTGTTCCTCGACGACGTACGCGTGCCCGTG
Source organism: Acidimicrobiia bacterium (assembly GCA_035316025.1). Lineage (GTDB taxonomy): Bacteria > Actinomycetota > Acidimicrobiia > IMCC26256 > JACDBD01 > JALZAA01. The sequence goes on along the minus strand of DATFXL010000080.1, from coordinate 26,164 downwards.
GCCAACCGAGTCGGCACCGAGAACGACGGCTGGCGCATCACGCAGGTCACGTTCGCCTTCGAGCGGGGGACGGCGTTCGCGAGCGAGCTCGTCGAAGCTCGTCGCATGGCGGAGGACCTCGCCGGAATCGCACGCGACCCTGCGCATCGCCACGAGCTCGGTCACGTGGTGGCGGAGCTCGACGCTGTGTGGGCCTTGACGAAGCGCAACGTGTCGCGCGCGGCACGCGACGGCTCACCCGGCGACGGCGCCCTCATGGTGAAGCTGGCCTATTCGGAGAGTCGCCAGAAGCTCGGCGACCTGTCGGTGCGCGTGCTCGATCGGAGCGCACTCGACATCGACAACGAGTTCGTCGTCGAACGGCTCCGCACCCTCGCGCTCACGATCGCGGCGGGAACGTCCCAGATTCAGCGCAACATCATCTCGGAGCGCCTGCTCGGTCTCCCGAGGGAACAGCCGTGGACTTCGAACTGAGCGACGACCAGGTCGCGTTGCGCGACGGCATCCGGAGCCTCTGCGAGGGGCGGTTCCCGATCAAGCGCGTGCGGGCCGGGTTCGATCGGGACGCGCACGCCGAGTTGGCGGGCGCCGGTGTCTTCTCGCTGCGATCTGACGGCTTCGGCGTGGCCGACGCCACCGTCGTGTTCGAGGAACTGGGGCGCGCGGTCGTGCCCGGACCGCTCGTCTGGATGTACCTCTCGCACGGCCTGGTCGACGGGGTGGCCGGTGGCCTCGAGGTGGCCGACCGTCGGCCCCCGTGGATGGTCGAGCATCTCGACGTGCTCGACACCCTGTTGATCGTCGACGACGACGCGGTGCGCGCGGTAGCGGCGGGCAAGGTCGCAGACGCGGTTCCGATCTCACGCCCGCTCGACCCGCTCACGCCCGTCCATCGTGTCGGCCGGCTACCGGTCGGTGAAGTGGTCGGCGACGCCGACCTCGTCGCCCGGTGGCGGCGCGAGGGCGCGGTGGTGTCCGCCGCGTTCCTCGTCGGCCTCGCCAACGCCTGCACCGACCTCTCCGTCTCGTACGCGAAGGAGCGGCGACAGTTCGAGCGGCCCATCGGGTCGTTCCAGGCCGTCAAGCACATCCTTGCCGACATGCGCGTCCGCGCCGAAGTCGCACGGGCGTCGGTGCACGCGGCCGCCTGCACGATCGACGACCCCTACGTCGACGACGTCGCCCGCGCCGTCGCCGGGGCCAAGATGCTCGCGGGCGAGGCCGCCATCACCAACGGCAAGGCCGCGACCCAAGTGCACGGCGGGATGGGCTTCACCTGGGACGTCGACGTCCACCTGTACCTGAAGCGGGCATGGGTGCTCGACACGGTGCTCGGTTCCGTCGACGACCACGCCGACGCGGTGTCGGCGACCTTGCCGTACCCCTGAGACGCAGCATGAGCGAATGGAGTGACCTGCTCAAGGACCTCCAGCAACGCCGCGACACGGCGCGCGCGATGGGCGGCAGCGATCGCCTCGATCGGCAGCGCCGGGGCGGTCGCCTCGACGCCCGCGCTCGGGTCGAGCGGCTCCTCGATCCCGACACGTTCGTCGAGCTCGGCACGCTCGTCGGGTCGGTCCACCGCGGTGTGATTCCGCCCGTCCCGGCCGACGGGCTGATCGCCGGGCACGGCCTGATCGACGCGCGGCCGGTGCTCGTCGGTGCCGAGGACTTCACCGTCATGGGCGGTTCGATCGGCCTGGGCACGACGGCGAAGCGCCAGCGGCTCGCCGAGCTCGCCGGCCAGGAGCACGTCCCGCTCGTGATGCTGCTCGAAGGCGCCGGCGAACGGACGCAGAACGCGTTCGAACGCCGCGGGCGGGCGCCGAACGACCTCCAGACCCTGGCCCACCTCTCCGGCCTCGTCCCGACGGTCGCGGTGGTGATGGGACCGTCGGCGGGGCACGGGGCGTTGACCGCGCCGCTGATGGACTTCGTGATCATGGTCGAGGGCGCTTCGCTCTTCTCGGCAGGCCCGCCGCTCGTGAGCGAAGCGACGGGCGAGGAGGTCACGAAGGACGAGCTCGGCGGCACCGCCGTGCACACGACCATGAGCGGCGTCGCGCACAACGCCGCCCCGGACGACGGCGCCGCGCTCGACCTCGTTCGCCGCTACCTCGGGTACTTCCCGTCGAACGCCTGGCAGTACCCACTCGAGCCTGCCGGCGCCGACGACACCGGCCCTCGCGGTGTCGGCGCGCTCACCGAGGTGATCCCCGCCGAACCGCGTCGCAGTTACGACGTCCGGGCCGTCATCGACCTCGTCGCCGACCGGGGCTCGGTGCTCGAGGTCGAGCCCGCCTTCGGCCGGCCCGTCGTCACCGCGCTCGCTCGCCTGGGCGGCGAACCCGTCGCCCTGATCGCCAACCAGCCGGCCGCCAAGGCGGGTGCCATCGATCGCGACACCGGCGACAAGGCGGCGCACTTCATCGCCGTCGCCGACGCGTTCCACCTGCCCCTGGTCTTTCTCGCCGACAATCCGGGGGTGCTGGCGGGCACCGCTGCCGAGCGCAGCGGCGTGCTGCGGCACGCGGCGCGAATGTTCGCGGCGCAGGCGCGCGTGCGTTCTCCGAAGCTGCACGTCACGCTACGCAAGGCGTACGGCTTCGGCAGCTCGCTGATGGGCATGAACCCGTTCGACCGCCAGACGGTCACGCTGGCGTTGCCCGGTGCCCGCCTGGGCGCGATGCCCGCCGCCGGCGGGGGTGCGGCCGCCGGCGTCGACGAGGACACACAACGCGTTCTCGAAAATGCCGAGCTCGGTGGCGCCTACTCGTCGGCCGACACGATGAGCTACGACGAGGTGATCGAGCCCGGCGAGCTCCGCAACGCGCTTCTCGCCGCGCTACGCCTCACGTCGGCCCGTCGTTCGCAACCGCCGGAACCCGTCCGCCACTACGGCATCAGCCCGTAGTTCGTATCACCTCGGGTTCGATCACGACCTCGGTGTTCAGGCTGTTCGAGATGAAGCACTCGCGGTGCGCCACCTCGCAGAGCTGGTGGATGCGGGCGTCGTCGACGGCGCCGCGGATCGTGATCCGCGGTCGGAGCGTGATTCGGGTGATCCGTATCGGCCGGTCCTCCTCGGGCATCTCTCCTTCGGCGTCGTCCTGATAGTCGACGACTTCGATCCGGGCCCGGGCGGCGACCGCCAGGAAGGACAGCAGCTGGCACGACGCCGCCGCCATCACCAGCAGCTGCTCCGGGTTGAGCAGCGCGGTGTCGCCTCGGAACGCCGGGTCGCTCGAGAGCTCGAGGGACTCCGGCGCCGGCGGGGACGTCGCCCGGTGGCGGCGGTCGTATGCGGCGTACCCGGCCGCGGTCGACCCGTGCCACGCACACGACGCGGTGTACCGGTGCACGCGGGAGGCGTCGCTCATCGTGGCGACGGACGGTACCGGTCGCGACGGAGAGGGACGATGTTCATAACGGTAATGTCCGTTTCATGACTGTCCGGCCGCAGACGACCGTGCTCGAGGCGCTCGACCGCCGCCTCGCCGACGACCCCGACGGGCCGTACCTCGATTTCGAAGGCGACGAGTACAGCGCCCGCCGGATGGACGCCGAGAGCAACCGGCTCGCCCGCGCCCTCGCCGAGCTCGGGATCCAGAAGGGCGACCGCGTCGCCACGCTCTTGGAGAACGGGCCCCCCCAGGTCGTCTCGTTCTTCGCGGCGTTGAAGCTCGGCGCGGTGCAGGTGCCCGTGAACACCGCGTACAAGGGCGACTTCCTCCGCCACCAGCTGGCGGACTCCGGGTCGAAGGTGATCGTCGTGCAGGGCGATTTCGCCGGTCGCGTCGCGCCCATCGCGGTAAGCGACGCCCCCGAGCTCGACGCGGCGATCGTCGTCGGACCGCCCGACGAGGTGATCGACGCCGTTCCCGTCCAGGACTGGGACGGGCTGCTCGCGTCCTCGACCGACGACCCGATGCCCGACGCCGACGTCCGCCCGGCCGACCTCGCCTGCTTCATCTACACGGCGGGAACGACCGGGCCGTCGAAGGGGTGCATGCTCCCGCACAACTACATCGTGGCGCTCGCCGATCAGGTTGCCCGCGCCTGGCAACGTCGGCCGGACGACGTCGTCATCACGCCGTTGCCGCTCTTCCACTTCAACGCCATCTCCATCTGCGTCGTCGGGACGCTCCTCGTGGGCGGCAAGTCGGCCGTGGCGCGGCGGTTCTCGGTGTCGCGCTTCTGGCCCGAGGTGCGTCGCACGGGCGCGACGATCGCGTCGATGCTCGGCTCGCTCGCTATTCTCGTCGCCGACGCCGAGGAGCATCCCGATCAGCAGGGACACCGGCTGCGCCTGTGCGCGGCGGCGCCGATGCCGCCCGACATCGACCGCATCTGGAACGAGCGGTTCGGCAGCAAGACCTTCAGCGCCGGCTACGGCCTGACCGAGGCGTCGCTGATCTCCATGTTGGCGGCCGGCGAGCCGAACAAGCCCGGTGCGGCCGGGAAACCGAACACCGTCGATTTCGACGTGCGCCTCGTCGACGACGACGACGTCGAGGTACCGGTGGGGGAGATCGGCGAGATCGTGTGTCGGCCGACGGGCCCCAACCTGATGTTCGCCGGCTACTGGCGCCGGCCCGAGGACACGCTCGCGGTGCTGCTCAACCTCTGGTTCCACACCGGCGACCTCGCCCGGCTCGACGACGACGACTTCCTGTTCTTCGTCGACCGCAAGAAGGACTACCTGCGCCGACGGGGGGAGAACATCTCCAGCTTCGAGATGGAGCGCACCTATCACGGGCACGAGGGGATCAAGGACGTCGCCGTGCACTCGGTGGCGAGCGACGTCAACGAGGACGAGGTCAAGGTCACGGCCGTGCTCCAGCCCGGCGCCACCGTCACGGAAGCTGAGCTGTGCGAGTGGAGCGTCGAGCGCGTCCCGTACTTCGCAGTGCCGCGGTACATCGAGTTCCGCGACGACCTCCCGCGCAACCCCGTCGGCCGGGTGCTGAAGTACCAGCTGCGCGACGAGGGCGTCACTGACGCGACCTGGGATCGCGAAGCCGCCGGGTACACGTTCGAGCGCCGCTGAGAGAACGCGCTCCTACTCGGGCCAATCGAGCTGGGCCTCGGGCACACCGACCGCGCGCGCGTGCGCCTCAGCCTCTGCCCGGCCGTCGGCGTCGCCGCGTGGGTAGCGGAAGACGCGCTTGGAGAAGACCACGAACGTCTCCGTCGGTGAGCGGAAGTCGCAGTACCAGCCGAGCCGCTCGTCGAGGGCCCGGCTGAGCGCGCCCGCCAGACGGCTGGCGTCGGCGACAGCGGCGACGAACTCGATGAACGTCCAGGTCCGCGGTTGTCCCGCGCGCGGATCACCGGCGTGCTCGCGGAAGATCCGCCGCACGGTCAGGGTGACACCTTCGAGGCCGGCACCTGTCCGGAGGCTCTCGGCGATCAGTGAACCTGTCACCACCATGTGTGACTCTCCTCCTCACCCGTGCCAGGCTCTCCGCCGATGCAGGACGAGCGTGACGATCTCGCCGACGTCCCGCCCGAGGAGTTTGTCGCCGCTCGGGATGCCCTGGCCAAGAAGCTGAAGTCCGAGGGCAAGTCGGACGAGGCGGCCACGGTGAAGAAGCTCCGGAAGCCGACGGTGACACGCTGGGTCGCCGACCATGTGCTCCGGCATCACGCCCGCGAGGTCGAGGGCCTCCGGTCGGCCGTCCGGCGGGTCGCCGAAGCCCAGGAAGCGGCGATCACCCGCGGCGATCGCAGCGCACTCTCCGACGCCACCGCCGAGCGACGCCGCGCAATGGCGGCGTTGGGTCGCACCGTCGACGACGTTCTTTCCGCCGACCAGCGCCCCCGCCATCATCACGACGAGGTGCTCGGCGCCATCGAGGCCGACGTCACCGCCGAAGTCGCCTCGGGCGGCGGGTTCGGTCTGCGCGACGACCTCGAGCTGCCGGAGCGGCCGGCCAAAGAGCGGCCGACGCGCGCGCGGGACCGGGTCGCCGAGCGGCGAGAGGCCCAGGCCCGGGCCGCGCTCGAGGCAGCCGAGGCCAGGGTCGAACGAGCCCGGGACGAGCTCGAGCACGCGGAGGCCGCGCTGGCGGAGCTGCGAGAGCGGCACGGGACTTGACCTCGGGGGCGTGTCGGTGTAGTCAACCGTTCGGTTCATCAACCGTTCGGGTGATCACGTGGCGGTCGACCAGCTCAGCACCACCTTCGCGGCCCTTGCCGACCCCACCCGCCGGGCGATCCTCGAGCGCCTGGCCGACGGCGAGGCGACGGTCAACGAGCTGGCCCGGCCCTTCCCTGTCACGGTTCAAGCGGTGTCCAAGCACCTGAGGGTGCTGGAGCACGCGGGGCTCGTGACCCGGGGGCGCGCCGCCCAATGGAGGCCGGCCCGGCTGCGGGGCCTTCCCCTGCAGGACGCCGCCGGCTGGCTGGCGCGATACCGGGAGTTCTTCGAGGCCAGCTTCGACCGCCTCGACGACCACCTCCGTGCCCTGCAGGCGGAGCGCGATGGCTGACACGCCCGTCGACCGGGAGTTCACGATCACGCGCGTCTTCGAGGCGCCTCGCGAGCTGGTCTGGAAGGCGTGGATAGAACCCGAGCAGGTCGCGCGCTGGTTCGGGCCGCGCGGCTTCACGACCCCGCGCTCGACCATCACCATGGACGTGCGGCCAGGCGGCACGTTCGAGCTGACGATGATCGACGACGCCGATCACAGGAATTATCCGTCTGGCGGCACCTACCTCGAGGTGGACGAGCCGGAGCGACTGGTCTGGCGCGACCGCGATATCGACCTGCTGGTGACGATCACCTTCGTCGATCTCGGCGGGCGCACCGAGATGACGTGCCACGTCGTCGGCCGCACCGGTGGGGCGCAGGCCTACGACGGCTGGTCGACCATGTTCGAGAAGCTCGCCGCGTCTCTGGACTGATCCGCGGACAACAAGGAGGTTTCCATGGGAAAGATCGTCGTCACCGAGTTCATCTCTACTGACGGTGTCATCGAGGACCCGGGCGGGGCCGAGAGCTACGAGCACGGCGGATGGAGCTTTCAGATCGACCGCGGAGACGAGGGCAACCAGTTCAAGCTCGACGAGACGATGGCGAGCGACGCCCTCCTCCTCGGCCGGGTCACCTACGAGGGCTTCGCCGACGCCTGGCCCTCACGGGACGGGGAGTTCGCCGACAAGTTCAACGGCATGCCCAAGTTCGTCGTCTCGACGACGTTGGACGAGCCCGACTGGAACAACTCGACCGTCATCAGCGGAGATGTGGCAGGCGAGGTCATGAATCTCAAGGAGCGATTCGACGGCGACATCGTCGTCCACGGCAGCGCCCAGCTCGTGAACACGCTCAAGGAGCTCGACCTCGTCGACGAGTACCGGCTGATGGTGTTCCCCGTCGTCCTCGGGAGGGGGAAGCGACTGTTCTCCGACGGGGGCGACCTGACCCGGCTGCAGCTCTCGGACGCGAAGGAGGTCGGTCCCGACGGGGTCGTTATCCTCACGTATCAGCGGGCGGCGAAGTAGCCCTCCTCGGCGAGGCCGTCCGGAGGATGCGCGAGGACGTGCAAGAGTCTGGCGACGGCCCGATCTGAAAGAAGGGGAAGCGATGTCGGGACGACCTGACCTTGACAGCTTCAAGGCAGGTGCGATCTACAGACACAACCGCTCGGGCGAGGCGGTGGAGTTCGTGGGTATCGCGTCCATGCGGGAGCTCGGAGGCGAGGACGTCGCCGTCTTCCGGTTCGTGGAGCGCGGCGGGTGCCTCATCGCCACGAACCGCGGCTACGACCGAGGAGAGACGTTCAGGCGAGTCGCCGAAGATCGGGACGTCGACGAGGCGACAACGGCCGAATGGCGCGCCTTCGTCGAAGGGGACGACTCATGAGGGTCCGGGTCCCGTGTCTCGCCGGCCCCAGAAGAGGATGCGCTTGAAGGTGTAGAGATAAGGCTGCTTCTCGCCGATCTCGTCCAACAGCCGGCGGCGATACCGCTCGACGTAGAGGCGGTAGAGCTCGTCATCGAGGCGGGCGCGGAAGTAGGTGAGGTGGGTCCCCTTCACCCACTCGAGGACATCCTCCGACGACGCGAGGCGGTGGAGGTACACCTGGAGCCGCACGTGCTGCTCGCCGAACCCGAGGTCGTCGAGGAGCTCGGCGTACACCTCGGGGGCCAGCACCCGCGTGGCCGGATCAGGAGGGGGGTCGTCCGCGAACACCTCGGCGAACGGGGCCTCCCCGGCGATCGCCATGCCGACCGTGTGCGACGGGTGGTCGCCGTTGGCAGGGACCTGCACCGCGATCTGCCCACCCGCGGGGACGGCGCTCGTCAGGCGGACGAGGAGCCGGCCGTGGTCGGGCAGCCAGTGCAGGGCCGCGTTCGAGAACACGACGTCGAACGGAGTGGGCTCCCACGTCGCGATGTCGCCTTCCTCGAAGCGGAGCCCGGCCCCCGCGAACGCCCGCGCTCGTTCGAGCATCGCGGGCGAGCTGTCGATGCCTACCGTCTCTGCCGCCCGCAGGAGCCGGTGCAACTCGCTCGTGAGCTCGCCGGTGCCGCAGCCGAGATCGACGACTCGACCGCCCGGGCACGGCTCGACGAGGCCGGCGAGGTCCCAGAACGGCTTGGCACGCTCGGCCCGGAACCGCTCGTACTGATCCGGGTCCCACCGCTCCGCGTCGGCGCTCGCCATGCCGTCACCTCGTGACCCCGTGCCAGGATGCGTCCGTAGACATCCTGCCCGACCACAGCACGACGCGATCCGTGACGTCGCGCCGCGTCAGGGCCTGATAGACGCTCAGGCGGGTGCGCTTCCGTCCAGCGCGAACCGCCGGTGATTACGCCACCGGTGCTCGTCGTCTTCGACCATGAGCCACGTCTCCCGGGCGACGCACCGAATGGGGAGGTGGCGCTCGATCTCCGCCAGCTCGTCGGCGGGCGCGTCAGGGGACTGCGCGACCGTCAGGTGGGGAATCACCTCAGCGTGCGTGCCCCCGTAGGGCGGGTACGCGGGGAAGCGTTCGGCGATCGCCATCGTGAGCCGGACGAACGGCGTGGCCGGCTCGGGGGCGAGATACGTCGCGCCCTCGGGGAAGTGTGCGAGACGCGTGAGTCGGAACGGGAACCCGGAGAACGGCGCGAGCGCCTCCCGGACGGCGTCCGTCGCCGCCTCGGAGATCTCGTCCGGCTCCATGAACGGGTAGAGCACCGTGATGTGCGCGGGAACGCCGAGGAGCGCAACCGCGTCGTGACGGAAGCGGTGGTGCTGCACGCAGGGTTCCGCCTCGGGAACGGGGACGAGTAGCGCGCTTTCGCGTGGCTCCGCTTCGCTCACGCGCGCTTCCGGACCTTCCAGATCTGCTCGGCCGGCCATTTGCGGGCCCATTCGTGCGGTGCGAAGTCCTCGTATGTCGTCGTCGCGTCCTCGCGCGGGCGGAGCTCGATCAGGTCCTCGATCACGAAGCCGTGCTGGCGGAAGAGGCGGAGCCATTCGCCGTGCGGGATCTGGAAGTCGACGGTCCCGTCGCCGAGGTCCAGTCGTCCGAGCCCGAAGTACTCGCGGTGCAGCCGCGTGTCCTGACGCTGCCGACGGTCGTCCCAGGTGAGGTACAGCAGGGGTGTCGTCTGACTGAACGCGAGCAGCCCGCCGGGCCGCAAGAGGCGGGCGACCTCGGGAACTGTGACGGCGGGCGGGGAGAAGCTCATCGCGCCATGGTCGCAGAACACGATGTCGAACGAGGCGTCACGGAGGGGGAGGGCTTCACCGCTCGCGGCGACGAGCGGAAGGGCGGCGCCGGCCGTCTCGCAGTTCGCGGCCGCGTGCTTCAGTTGCGCGAGGGACTGGTCGACACCGACCGGCCGACTGCCCATTTCGGCGAGCGCGATCGACCATTGCGCGGCTCCGCATCCCACCTCTAGCACAGCGAGCCCGCGTGTGTCCCCGAGGACTCCGAGCTCCTCTTCAGGAACACGCCACGCGCCCCACGCAAGGGGACGGGCCGTCAGGTCGGCGCCGTGCACGGCCTGATAGTCGTCGGCGTCCGCGTCCCAGAACTCGCGGTTGTGCCTTTCGTGGTGGCTGGGCATGGCAGACAGCACTTTCGCGCTCAACCGTGCGATTCGGTCCGCGAATAGCCCGCACCAGCCGTTCGACGCGCCCGAGTGGCGGGCGCAGTGGAGGGTCGCGTCTAGCTGACCCGCTGCCTTTGTGCGATCAAGGATCGTGGTTGCACGCGGGACGTGTCGAACTGAAAGGGAGGCCGCTGTTACCGCGGCGCCATGGTCGCCATGAACGCCTCGAGCGCAGCCTGGTCGGCGGTGACGTAGGGCGTCGACGACGGCAGCTTCGTCAGCGTCTGGACGTGCCGGTCGAGGTCGCCGTGGATCGGCGGGAGGTGCGTGCCGAGCACCTTGTCGGGCCGGCCCTGGAGGAAGCGTGCCAGGTTGTCGGCGAACCGGGCCTCCTCCACGAAATGGGCCCACGGACTGTCGGCGCTCCCCCACAGCAGTTGGGCCGGCTCCAGCTCGTCGTCAGGGATGGCAGCGACGTCCTCGGCCAGCGCGAAGTCGGGTGTGGAGAACGGGGCGCCGAAGCAGTCCGCGCTGAACAAGATGCTCTGCCTGGGGTCGAAGAAGGCGAGCGTTCCCGGATTGTCGAACAGCGGGGGCCGCACGGCGCGCAGTGTGCGATCGCCGATGTCGCGGGGGCTCCCGTCGCGGACCACGAAGGCCCGTTCGGGCGGGATCGGCTCCGACCCCACGCTCATGATGCCGAAGGTCACGAGGCTCGTCACGACGGTCGCGTTGGGCGCTTCGGTGAGCAGTCGACTGAGGGCGCCGACGTGGTCGCGATCGGCGTGCGTCACGACGATCCACCGGATCTCGTTCGGATCGATGAGATCTCGCAGCGCAACTTCGAACTCCGGCACTTCGGGCGTGATCCCGGTGTCGACCAGGGTCGGCTCGTCGCCCCGGATCAGATACGAGTTCACGGGGAGGTTGCCGACTGTCGGGATCGGAACGACCGACGTGAACATTGTCGTCTCTGCGTTGATCGGGAGAGTACGCATCCTGCCTCCTGGACTGCTGTCGTACTGCTGACCGTGGCCGCGCCTCGCAAGCGAGTACGTCGAGGTCACTTCCCGCTTGCGCGAATTCACCCCCGCCCCTGCCGCGGGGGTGAAGGAGAAACCCTAGATCTAGGCTCCACCATTGTCAACCGTGGACAAGCGGAAATGACCAAAGTCCTTAACGGTTAACCGGCATAAATCCTGGACAACCGTGGACAATCAGTGTTACCCATGAAGCATGGGCGGAGAGAGCGGAAGAACAGCACGACGACCACGGCGAGCCGCAGGAGAAGCCTCGAGGATGGACCAACCCGACTTGCGGAGCGCCCTCATCGGCAAGATCCAGGAACTGGATATCAGCCAACGAGACGCAGCCAAGGCCATCGGAGTCAGCCAGCAAGCGCTCTCGTCATGGGTGTCCGGCGACAGCATCCCAAGCCGCCGACAGTCCCCCCGTCTTGCGAAATGGCTCGACCTCCCCGAAGAGACGGTCCGCAGGATGCGGCTCAAGGCGGCCGAAAATCAGCACGGCGGCATCGTCGCAGGACGACTTGACCACATCGAGGACGAGCTGGATTCGCTCGTCCGGCAAGTCGAAGACATTCGCCGTACCCAGCACCGGTTCGTGGAAACGGTGCTACGCATCCTCCCGTCGATCGCCGCTGGCGCCCTCAACGAGGATGCCGCCGGAGGCGTCGGAGACCTCTTCGACCAGTTGCAGCGCATAGAAACGCCTCAGACGCGACACGAGAGTCGTTGAGGGGACGCGTCGAGGGTCTCCGCACCTACGAGTGGGAGACAGTTGCCCCACGGTCACGGTCGGCTTTGCGACTGTTAACGATGGACAGGTCGGACATCACCGCCTCGCCGAGCTTCGCGCCGACGATCCGGCGTTCTTGGCGAGAACATCGCGAGCGCCGGCGTGTCGATACGGCGCGGACCGCGGCGCCTGTCCGGGGGCGTTCTGTACGCCGCATTGTTGCAGAGACTCGTCGCGCCCAGACACGAAGGAGAGGTCATCATGAAGATCGTCGTCATCGGCGGGACCGGGCTGATCGGCTCCAAGCTCGTCAAGGACTTGCGCGACCACGGTCACGAAGCCGTGCCCGCGTCCCTGGACACCGGCGTCAACACCCTCACCCGTGAGGGTCTCACCGAGGCCCTCGAGGGCGCGGCAGTCGTTGTCGACGTGTCGAACTCCCCATCTTTCGAGGACACGGCTGCGCTCGAGTTCTTCGAAACGTCGACCGGCAACGTCCTCGATGCAGAGGCGGCAGCCGGCGTGGGACATCACGTGGCCTTGTCGGTCGTTGGCACGGAACGGCTCGACGAAAGCGGCTACATGAGGGCGAAGCTCGTGCAAGAGACACTCATCCAGGACTCGCCGATTCCCTACACAATCGTCCACGCGACGCAGTTCTTCGAGTTCGCCACTCGTATTGCCGACGAAGCGAGTGACGGCGAGCAGGTGCGGGTTCCTCCGGTATTGATCCAGCCAATGGCAGCTGAAGACGTCGCCGCCGCGTTGTGCAACGTCGCGATCGCTGCTCCGCTGAACAACACGATCGAGATCGCCGGGCCCGAACCGATCCGGTTCGAGGACTTCGTCCGCCAAGCTTTGCGCTCGGTGGGAGATCAGCGCGTCGTGGTCGCCGATCCTCAGGCTCTGTACTACGGGGCTCGACTGAGCGAGCGCACCCTCCTACCGGGTGATGAAGCTCAGCCCGGTGCGACCCGATTCGACGAGTGGCTCAACCAGCAGGCACCACGGCGGTGATCCGAGTCCGGCGACGTTGAACGACTCCAGCGCCAGAGGAGATGGACGATGCGGGGGAGACGAAGATGGACAAGGCCCTCCCGTTGAGCGAGGACGAGCGCCGCCTGCTGCAGGCACTGCTCTACACCGAGCTCGAGGCGGCCGAAGAGAACGTGCGCGATTTCGAGGTCGACGGCCCGGCCGAAGCGCTCGACGACGCCGAGAACCACGCCACCTTGGTGCGCGGCCTTTACGAGCGCGTCCGGGACCCGCAACAGTTCCAGCCGACGCAGTCATGACCGAGGGCGCGCGTGACGCGATAAGCGCCCTCACACTTGTCGGGTTTGCGGCGCGGCGCACCGTCGGGCTCATGCAGAGTCGATGAGCTTCTCGCGCGCCTCTCGCTGCTTCTTCCACTCTTCGAGGAACGCTTTGTGCCCCGCCTTGGCGGCGGAGCCGGCGGACTTCAGGTTGGCGTCGATCTCGTCGGCGAGCGACTGAAACGCGTCGCCCACGCTGTCCACGGCTTCCTCGAGCTGCTTGGCCGCGTTCTGCCAGGCGTCGCCGGTGGACTCGGCGGCCTGGTCGAGCTTGGCCCGCGTCTCTGCCTGGCGCTTCTTGAGCGCGTCGATCGCCTTCTCGAACCGGTCACGGGCTTCGGCGCCGGCCAAGTTCGCCTGCACCTTCAGCTCGTCGATCTCCTGCTGGAGCTTCTCGAGCGCCTCGCGGGCCTTCGCGCGGTACTCGTCCTGGCTGGCCATGGCGACTCCTCTCCTGTGCCGGCGGGCCTTCACAAGCTACGCGGTGCTTGCCCGCAGCGGTACCGTGCTTCCGCCGAGCCTGTCGGGGAGGGTTCATGGCCATCACGGATGCGCGCATCGATCTGCAGTTCGTCGACGCCGACGGTCACGTGCTCGAGCACCCGAGCAAGATGCTCGAGTACGCGCCAGAGGAGTACCGCGACCGCATCTGGCACATCGAGGTCGACCGGGACGGCAAGGAGTGGGTGGTGTGGGACGGGAGTCGCGACCCGGCCAACTACTTCGCGCTGGCCGGCGCCGGCGGCCTGAGCACCGAGGAGCAAGCACGCATCGCGGCGGGCGAGCGGAGGTACACCGAACTCCGGCCGGGCGCGTTCGAGCCGGAGCCACGCGTCGCCGATCTCGACACGGAGCGGATCAGCCAGACCGTGCTCTATCCGACGACGCTGCTCGGCATCGCCGGGGTGACGGACCTCGACCTCGCGGTCGCGCAGTGCCGTGCGTACAACGACTGGCTCGCCGACTTCTGCGCCCACGCGCCCGATCGCCTTTTCGGCATCGCGATCATCCCGCAGCAGGACGTTGCGGCCGCCGCGGCGGAGATCCGGCGTGCATCGGCGTCGCCGAACCTCGTGGGCACGTTCATCCGCCCGAACCCCGTGGTCGAGTGGCGGCACCTCCACGACCCCGTGTACGACCCGATGTGGCAGGCGGCGTCGGATGCAGGCTGGCCCGTCGGCTTGCACCCGTACCTCGCCGCCGACGTGCCCGGCGCCGTCGAGGGGCTCCACCTGAACGAGGTCCAGTCGGAGGCGTCGATCCTGCGCTACCAGTCCCGGATGAACATCCGGAACATCTTCTACACGCAGGCAATCGGCAACCCGGTCGACATGATGACGAGCCTGGCGTTCCTGCTCGCCGGCGGCGTCTGCGAGCGGTTCCCCGATCTGCGCTTCATCGTTCTCGAGACAAATGGCGGGTGGATCACGCCGTGGATGGAGCGCCTCGACCACAACGCCAAGGCGTTCCCGTGGGACGTGCCCGACTGCAAGCTCGCGCCGTCCGAGTACTTCCGCCGCCAGTGCTACATCAGCTTCGACGCCGACGAGGAGACGCTGGCGATCGCGGCCAAGTCGCCGTACGTGGGAGCCGATCGCATCATCTGGGCGTCCGACTACCCGCACCCCGACGCCAAGTTCCCCGGCACCGTCGACGAGCTCCTCGACAACATCGGCGACCTCGACGCCGAGGCGCAAGCGGACATCGCCTGGCGCAACGCCCAGCGGCTGTACCGCCTGCCCTGATCTCCCTCCTGGCGTTCCCTAGGCCCCTTGTGGTGCCTACACAACGCCGAACCGTCAGCCCTTCGGCAGCACGACGAACGCGATCGCGGCGAAGTGCAGGACCAGCGCGACGAGCACGAACACGTGGAAGAGCTCGTGGTAGCCGAACACCTCCGGCCACGGGTCGGGCCACCGGGCGGCGTGGATCACCGCACCCACCGTGTAGGAGAGGCCGCCCAGCACGACCAGGAAGAACCCGGCGACGCCGAGTGACGTCCAGAGCTGGGGGAGCGCGATGACGGCGACCCAGCCGATGACGATGTAGGTGGTCGTCACCCAGCCCCGGGGCGGGCGGTACCACAGCCACTCGAGTGCGATCCCGGTGATCGCTCCGAGCCACACCACCGTAAACACCAGGACGCGGATGCCTCCCGACATGGCGATGAGGGAGATGGGCGTGTAGGTGCCGGCGATCAGCAGGTAGATGCAGGTGTGGTCGAGCTTGGTGAGGATGCGCGCCTGTCCGGGAGTCCAGGTGCCGCGGTGCAGTAGCGCGCTCGCGCCGAGCATCGCCGAGATGCTCAGCGCGTAGACGAGTGCCGTCCACGTGGCGAGGCCACGCGGTGCAGTCGTCACGAGAACGGTGCCGGCCGCCAGCGACAGGTAGAAGGCGTAGTAATGCGACAAGCCGCGCAGGCGCGGCTTGACCGCGAGGACCTCGGCGACGGGGACGTCGCGCACCGGAGCTACTGCGTGTCCGAGCTTGTCGTGTCGCCGGCCTGCTCGGCGCGCCGGGCCAGACCCCGCGCCTCGAGGCTGCGCGTCCACGGCGCGAGGAAGACCCCGGCGATCACCGCCGCGATGGCGATGGTGATCAGCGCAGCGCCGAGGAAGATCGCGACGACGACCGTCAGCAGGAACACGACCGCGGCGTCGATCGCCCAATGGACGATCAGTGGCCGCGGCTCCCGGGGCCGGAGCGGGCGCGGCGCGTCGTCGTCGGCCAATGCCGTCCTAGGCGGTGGGAGAGAGGTCGGTGATCTTGACGGGACCCTCGCGCTCGGTCTTCGGACGGCGCGCCCTGGCGTGCGGCTCGACGTCGACGCCGACGGCCTCGGCCCGCAGCGCGCCGACCGTGCACTCCTTGCGCGGCCGGTGCCGGAACGGGTCGTACGAGAACTCCCGCATCGCATTGAGATGCGTCATCTGGTCGATCTCGTCGTCAGTGAGCTGCGCACCCTCGAACTCGCTCATGAGGAGCTCCGGTGCGCGCGGCCACGTGGTGTCCGAGTGCGGGTAGTCGATCTCGACCGTGATGCGGTCGACGCCGATGTCGCGCGCGAGCCGGGCGCCGACGGCGTCGGAGATGAAGCACAGCACGACGTGCTCCAGGAACACCTCGCTCGGCATCTTCGAGCCGAAGTCGGCGCCGGTCCAGGCCTTGTGAACCCGGTAGCTGTGGTCGAGACGCTCGAGGAAATACGGCACCCAGCCGATCCCGCCTTCCGAGAGCGCGACCGTCACGTCGGGGAACTTCCTGAACACCGGCGAATGGATGAGGTCGGCGGCGGCCTGCACGATGTTCATCGGCTGGAGGACGATCATCACGTCGATCGGGGCGTCGGCCGCGGTGGTGACGAGCTTCGAAGACGAGCCGATGTGCATGCAGACGATCGTTCCCTCGTCGGCGCACGCGGCCCAGAACGGGTCCCAATGGTCGGAGTGCAGGCTCGGCAGGCCGAGCGGCTCCGGGTTCTCGGGGAACGTCACCGCATGACATCCCTTCTTCGCCACACGGTGGATCTCGTCCGCCAAAGTCTCCGGATCCCAGATCGTGGGGACGGCGAGCGGGATGAAGCGGCCGGGGAACGTGCCACACCACTCATCGATGTGCCAGTCGTTGTACGCCCGCGCCAGCGCGAGGGCGGTCTCCTTGTCGTCGAGCGCCGCGAACAGTCGGCCGGCGAAGCCGGGCAGCGACGGGAAGTTGAGCGACCCGAGGACGCCGTTGGCGTTCATGTCGAGGATGCGCTTCTCGATGTCGAAGCATCCTTCGCGAATCTCCTCGAAGCTGGTCGGGTCGATGCCATACTCCTCGGGCGGCCGGCCCGCCACCGCGTTCAGCCCGATGTTCGGCACCTCGAACTCCAGGAACTGCCAGACATCGGTGCCGTCGTCCTTGTGGACGATCTTCGGCGCGAGATCGCGGTACTTGGCCGGGAGATGGCGCTCGAACAGATCAGGTGGCTCGACCACGTGGTCGTCGACGCTGACGATGATCATGTCCTCGGTCCGCACAGCCCCTCCTGGCGCCGTCGCAAGCTCTGGCTTTGCGCCGCCGGTCGGCAAGCCGCCGGCGCCGCGTTTCAGCGTACCGTCAACGCGGGAGGAGGTCGGATGGCCCGTCAGATGACCGCCGACGAGACGCGGGTGTTCCTGCTTCAGGGCACGCGCACGGGGAAGTTGGCGGTCGTGCGCGTCGACGGGCGTCCGCACGTGACCCCCACCTGGTTCACCCTCGACGGCGACGACCTCGTCCTCACGACGCACCGGACCTCGCAGAAGGCGAAAGCGATCCGCCGCGATCCCCGGGTCGCGCTCTGCGTGGACGATCAGGCGCCGCCGTACAGCTACGTGATGGTCGAGGGCGCGGCGACGCTGTCCGACGACCTCGACGAGCTCCGGCGGTGCGCGACGGCGGTCGGTGCCCGGTACATGGGCGCGGACCGAGCCGATGAATTCGGCGCCCGAAACGCGGTGCCGGGTGAGCTCCTCGTCCGGATCACACCCACCCGCGTCATCGCGCACGCCGACATCTCCGACTGATGCCCGAGACAATCGTCCTCGACATCAGGGGCGTGCAGTGGGCGAGCGAGAAGGCACGCGTCGAAGCGATCCTCGTTCGTCGCCCAGGTGTGACGAGCGTCGACGCCAATCCCGTCGCCCAGACCGCGACGGTCGTGTTCGATCCGTCGCTGACGTCGGTGCGCGACCTGCGCGACTGGGTCCGCGAGTGCGGGTACCACTGCGCCGGGCAGTCGGTGCCCAACCACGTCTGCGACCCGCTCGCAGAGCCCGGCGCCGCGGCCGCCGCTTCCACGGAGGAGCACGCGGCGATGACAGCTGCGCAGGGCGCGCATGCTGCGCACGACCACATGTCGATGTCGTCGATGGTCGCCGACATGCGCAACCGCTTCCTCGTCGCAGCCGTGTTCTCGGTGCCGATCCTCTTGTGGTCGCCGATCGGCCGCGATGTCCTGCACTTCTCGGTGGCGGCGCCGTTCGGGTTGCGGGACGACGTGTGGTCGCTCTTGTTGAGCCTCCCCGTCATCTTCTACTCGTGCTCGATCTTCTTCGTGGGCGCCGTCCGCGCTCTGCGCGCCCGGACGCTCGACATGATGGTTCTGGTGGCGGTGGCCGTCGGCGCCGGCTGGCTGTACTCGGTCGTCGTCACCCTCACGGGCGGCGGCGACGTCTTCTACGAGGCGGCGGCGGTGTTGGCCGCCTTCGTGCTGCTCGGCCACTGGTTCGAGATGCGGGCGCGCGGCGGGGCGAACGAGGCCATCCGCACTCTCCTCGACCTCGCGCCGCCCACCGCCGTCGTTCTGCGCGACGACGAGCCGGTCGAGGTGCCGACGACGGAGGTCGCCGTCGGCGACCTGCTGCTCGTGCGACCGGGTTCGAAGATCGCCGTCGACGGCTTCGTCGAACAAGGCGACAGCGAAGTCGACGAGTCGGTGGTCACCGGCGAGAGCCTCCCCGTGCACAAGGAGCCCGGCGCCGCCGTCATCGGCGCCACGATCAACGAGAACGGCACCCTGCGCGTACGGGCGACGAAGGTCGGCGCCGACACCGCCCTCGCCCAGATCGTCCGCCTCGTCCAGGAGGCGCAGAATTCGAAGGCGCCGGGCCAGAAGCTCGCCGACCGGGCGGCCTTCTGGCTGGTGCTCGTGGCATTGGTCGGCGGCGCGCTCACATTCCTGGCGTGGTTCCTCTTCAGCGATCGGCCCACCGACGAGGCCGTGCTGTTCGCGATCACGGTGGTCGTCATCACGTGCCCGGACGCCCTCGGCCTGGCGACTCCGACCGCGATCATGGTCGGCGCGGGACTCGGCGCGAAACGCGGGGTCCTGTTCAAGAACGCGCTCGCGCTCGAGACGGCCGCTCGCGTCGACGTCGTCGTCATGGACAAGACGGGCACGCTCACGAGCGGCGAGCCAGAGGTTACTGACGTGATCGTCGACGGGATTGCCGAACGGGAGCTCCTGGGGCTGGCGGCCGCCGTCGAGCGCGAGTCGGAGCATCCGCTCGCCGATGCCATCGTGCGCCAAGCAGACGCCAACGGAGTCGCGCACGTTCCCGTCGCATCCTTCGACAACGTGCCCGGGCAGGGCGCGCTGGCGACGGTCGATGGCAAACGAGTCGCGGTCGGCAACGTCCGCCTCATGGAGCAGCAGGGTTTCGGGCTCGGCGATCTCGCCGGACCGCGGGCCGAGCTTGCCGCCGGAGGCCGCACCGCGGTCGTCGTCGCGGTCGACGGCCGCGTGGCCGGCGTGATCGGCATCGCCGATGCGCCCCGCCCCACCGCGGCGCAGGCGGTCTCGGCCTTGCACGACGCGCACGTCGAAGTCGTGATGCTCACGGGCGACAACGAGGCGACGGCCCGGCGCATTGCGAGCCAACTCGGCATCGACACCGTGATCGCCGAGGTCCTACCGAGCGACAAGTCGGCACAGGTGCGCGAGCTCCAGGCAGGCGGTCGGAGGGTCGCGATGGTCGGCGACGGTGTGAACGATGCCCCCGCGCTCGCGCAGGCCGACCTCGGCATTGCCATCGGTGCCGGCACGGACGTGGCGATCGAGACCGCCGACGTCGTGCTCATGCGATCCGACCCGCTCGACGTCCCCATCGTCCTGACGATCGGCCGGGGCACGCTGCGCAAGATGCAGCAGAACCTGGGCTGGGCGATCGGGTACAACGCGATCGCGTTGCCGATCGCGGCCGGCGTCTTCGAGCCCGTCGTCGGGCTCGTGTTGCGGCCGGAGATCGCGGCATTGTCGATGTCGGGCTCGAGCCTCATCGTCGCGGTCAACGCCGTGATGTTGAAGCGTCTTCGGCTTCCGGCGGCGCCGATTGACGAGGGTGCGCCGCGGCGCACGGATACCGTGGACGCGCATGGCGCGCTCGTCGAGCCTGAACGCCAGCCGAAGTGATTGGGCGCACTTCGCACGCTGGTGCATCGCGCGCGGGGAGCCCGCGATGCCGGCCTCGGCGACGACCGTCGTCGAGTACATCGGTGACCTGGCCGCGAGCAGTGAGCCGGCGACCGTGCCGAGCCGGGTCGCCGCCATCCGAGACTGGCACCGGGCGTCGGGGCTGGACGCGCCCACGGATGACGAGCGGGTCCGGGTCGCGCTGACGCGGGCGCAGTGGTACCTGCGCCGGGCGTCCACGCACACGGTGCCCCTCGACGCCGGCGAGCTCGCCACGATCCTCGCCGCGACCCCGCCCAGCTTGATCGGCCTGCGCGATCGCGCGCTGATTCTGATCGGGTACCTCGCCGCCCTACGCCCGTCCGAGCTCGTCCTGCTCGACGTGTCCGATCTCACGGTCGTCGACGACGGGCTGGCTGTGCACCTGATGCGGGGACGCATCGTGATCCCATACGGCGCCGACCCCGAGCTTTGTCCGGTGCTCGCATGGGAGGACTGGGAGGCGGCCGCCGGCCTCACCGCGGGCCCCGCGTTCCGGTCGGTCGACCGTGACGGGCGCCTCGGGCTCACACGCCTGGGCGAGAAGGCGATCACGCGCATCGTGCAGCGCGCGGCCGAGCGCGCCGGGCTGGACGAGTCGCGCTACACAGCGATCTCGTTGCGCCTGGGGATGCTCGCGTCGGCGCGACCCGCCTGAAGCGCCGATCGCCTCGTTGACCTCCTTACGCCGGGAGCCCGCCCCATGCGACGACCGGGCCGGCGGCGCTGACGAGCTTGCGCGTGAGCGACACGTCGACGGGGACGTCCACGATCGACACGCCCGGGTCGCGCACCGCCGATTGGAGGTGCTTCAGGTGGTCGGCCGTTCGGTGGACGGGCCCGTCGGCGCCCCAGACGTCGACGACGACCGCGGCCGAAAGCTCAGTCGACAGCTCGAGCACCGCGAGCGTCCTGTGGTCCAGTGGCTCCCCGGTGACGGCGATCGCGTCGAAACCGCGCAGGGCGGCGATGAGAGCGAGCGCGGCGCCGATCCCCGGTGTCGCGACGGCGGGTACCACGACCGTCCCCGGCTCGGTCGTGGGGAACGTGCGCGCGACCCAGAGCCCGGGAACGCCGGCGTCCGCCGTGACGACGCCGCCCGGTGCGAGGACGGCGCGGAGATCGGCGACCGCCCGCGCCGGGTGTAGGGGAACGCGATCGTCAACGAAGCCCGGCTGCGCCACACCCGAAAGCCGGGTGTACAGGTCATTGGCGGGAATCGGGCGCGTCGCGGGCGCAACCTCGGTCGCGAGGCGACCGAGGTCACTCGGCGGGATATTGACGACCGGCGCGAGCGCGAACCTGTCCCACGGAGACTCGTTCTCGTCGATCCCGGTGGCGACGACGCCGTCGTAGTCGGCGAAACCGAGGAGCTCGAAGTCGCGCAACTGGAGCCCGCACGTGCCCATGTGGTGCGGGCTGTCCCACGGGAAGACTCCTTTCGCGCCCCAGGTGTTCGCGACGGGAACGTTGGCTGCGGCGGCAAACGCTCGGAGCCCGTCGACATTTCTGCTCCCCACGACATCGGGACCGGCGAGCACGACGATGGATCCACCGGGGAGTGGGTCGACCGTCGCCTCGGCACGTATCGGCCCTCCCGCCTTCGCGTCGATACCGAGTGCGTACGCCAACCCAGCCGGAACCTCGACGGAGTCGAACTCGGCGGCGACGACATCGACGTCGGTGCCTACGGCCGCGTCGCGAAGAAGCTCGCCGACCGTTTGCATACGGCCATGGTCGCACGGTGCGCGCCAGCTACAGTCCGTGCCCCATGCCGGGGCGCAACCTGTACCTCCACGAGCAGATCGACATCGTGGGGGAGGGCGCCATGCGCTACATGGAGCACACGGTCGGGTTCAACGCCGGTGCCGCCGCCGCTCGGGGCCTCGAGCTGGTCGGCACCTGGTACACGATGGGTTCTACCGGTCGCTGGCCCCAGGTGGTCAACCTCTGGGAGTGCGTCGACGGGTGGTCGGGGTGGCGGCGTCTGATGGAGGCCACGAACCTCCGTCGGACGAAGAACCCGGCGCTCAACGAATGGTGGCAGGAGGCGCTGAAGACGCGCACCGGGGGATTCGACCGCCTCCTGGGCGCGGCACCCGGGTGTCCGTCGCTCGCCGAGCTCCGGAGCGAAAGCGTCAGCGGCTCCGTCTTCGTGCACGAGATCTCCGAAGTGCGACCGGGCGCCGCGCTCGACTACCTCGCAGTGGTACTCGAGTCACGAGCGCCGGTGCTCGCCGATCACGGGCACACGCTCGTGGGTCTGTACGAGGTGCTCCTCACCGACGTCGAGGTGGTCACGATCTGGGCGACCGATCCCGCCGGCCACGAGGAGCTAATGCGCGCCGGCGACGGCGGAGCGGACACGCGCCTGGTCCACTGGCACGTGCAGGCGCGCGCCGCGGGCCGGACACGTTGGCGAGAGGAGCTCATGACCCCGCATCCCGACTCCCTGCTGTCGCGAGGAGATTCCCTGTGAGTCCCGCGCCGGCGTCCGGACCCCTCGCGGGCCTGCGCGTCATCGAGAGCTCGCTGCTCGGACCGGGCGAGCTCACATCGTTCCTCGCCGACCTCGGCGCCGACGTCGTCAAGGTCGAGCCGCCGCAGGGCGACTACGTACGCGAGATGACGTGGCCAATCGTCGACGGCGAGTCGCTCATGCACCTCCACATCCATCGGGGGAAGCGGAGCATCACCCTCGATTTGCGGAAGCAGGAAGCGGTCGAGGTGTACGAGGACCTCGTCCGGCAGGCCGACGCGGTCGTGGAGGCGATGCGACCCGGCGCGCTCGCGCGGCGCGGCCTCGGGTTCGAGCGTCTCCAGGAGGTCAATCCCAGGATCGTGTTCTGCACGCTTTCCGGGTACGGCATGACCGGCCCGTACCGCGACCTCCCCGCGCACGGGATCGCGTTCGACACCTGGGCGGGCATTGTGCCACCCGCATACGACGAGGAGGGGTTCTGCTACATGCCCGAGCATCCGTCGATCGGGATCCACGCCGGACCGCTCCTCGGCGCGTTCGCGCTGCTCGCCGGCGTGACTCGTGCACGGGCGACGGGGACGGGGTGCCAGATCGAGGTCGCGCAGTCGGACGCCGCCGCTTACATGGACTGGTACCGGATCGAGACATGGAAGGCCTACGAGCGGCCCGAGGCCGAGGTAACCGGAAACGCCAGCGACGACTACGAGCGACGCGCGCCTGGGACCGCCGGCATGCGCGAAGGCGTCCGCTATCAGATGTACGAATCGGCCGACGGCCACGTGCTGTTCATGGCGTCGGAGCAGGCGTTCTGGAAGAACTTCTGCCAAGCCGTCGGCCGCATGGACCTGTACGAGCGCTGGCCGGGCAAGCCGTACGCCGACCACGCCCGCAACAACCGGGAGCTCCAGCGCGAGCTCCGAGACATCTTCAAGACGAAGACGTCGGCCGAATGGATCGATTTCGGCAACGAGGTCAACACGCCGATCGCGCCCGTGAACACGTCGAAGTCGATCGCCGCCGACCCGCAGTTCCGGGAGCGGTTCCCGTGGATCCCGACGTCACGGCTGGGTGCCGACGAGATCCCGCTTCCCGTTCACGTCCACGGTGAGGAGCTCCCAGAGCCGACACGGGCACCCAAGGTCGGCGAGCACACCGACGAAGTCCTCGTCGAGGTGCTCGGCTACGACGCGCCGCGGGTTGCCGAGCTGCGCGAAGAGGGAGCGCTCGGATGACTCCCACGTGGCCCGACCACCTGCGTGTCGGCGCACTGCGGGTCGTGCGTGCGAGCGCGAACTACGACGCGACCATCGACTTCTACCGCGACGTGGTCGGGCTTGCGGTCATCGACGAATTCCACGGCAGCTACGGAGAGGACGGCACCATCTTCGGCATGCCCCACGCGGAGACCCATCTCGAGATCGTTCGCGCCCAACGGCCGGGACGGTCGATCGACGCCTTCGACCAGCTCGTCTTCTATATGCAGGATCAGGCCGCGGTCGAGGAGGCGACGCAGCGTTTGCTCGACCACGGCGCCCGCCCCGAGCAGGAGCAACACCCGTATTGGGAGGAGAACGGCGGCGTCACCTTCCGCGACCCCGACGGTCGTGGCCTCATTTACGTCTCGTGGGTGTACGGACGCGACCCGCAGCCGTCCGACGACGGCCACTCCGAGCCGCCACGTTCCTGATCACGATTGCCAGTGATGACTCGATTACGAGCCGGATTGGGTGACGCCGACCAGATTCTCCTCGGGGTCATGGAACAGGCCGATGATCGGACCGCCGGGCACCTGGTCAGGACCCTGGACGCGTGACCCGCCGAGGCTCTCGGCTCGCTGCAACGCCGCCTCGACGTCGGGCACCTCGACGTAGAACGTCACGTGCTTGGGTAGGTCGGGCGATCCACCGATGCCGCCGGCGATGCCGGCGCCGTCGACGAGCCCATAGCTCACTGGCGCGCCGGGCGCGACGCTGACCTGCCAGTCGAAGAGGTCGGCGTAGTACTTCTGCAGCTTCGCCGCGTCAGTCCCCATGACCTCGAAATGCACCACCGGTTGTCCCATCGTCTGCTCCTTTCCTTTCGTGGGCTCGCGGCACCCATGACGCGCGCCGCATCCGTAGCTTCGGGCGCGATGCGCAGCAGGTATTGAACGGAACGACTGCTTCTCGGCTCTGACGCGTGCGCCAACCGGCGGTGTCGAGGCTCGATCCATCAGGACCTTCGACTGATGCCCCGGGCCCGGAAAGCCTGCGATACCGCCGTACGCGGAAGGCGGGAGACCGGGTCCCTGCCACCCGTGATCTCCCGCCTTCCTATTTGTTCTCCCGTCGAGGCCATCCAAGTGCGCGGAGGTGGACCTCGGCGGGAACGAAGCAAGAGCCTGAGATCGCAGGTTCCTGCCCTATGTCGCCGGGCCGGCAGGGGAGGGGGACCTCAACTGCCACCCGACAGGTCGGCGACCCTAGCCGAATGGCTATACGACGCGTCAACGGCTTCCCGCGCCCCGCCGATGGCGCCCGGAAGAGACGGCGCGCTCTGTGCTCAGTCGAAGGTGGCTACGACCTGGACTCGTCCGTCCCGTCGATGGACGACCACCTCGCTGGGCCGGTTCCCCCCGGCAATGTCCGTCGCGTACGCGACGGCGTCGTCGAGTTCCCCGAACCTCTTGACGTCTTCTCGTCCACGCCGAAACCACCAAGAGCCGTCCTGTTGCTCCAAGATCCGTAGAAAGAACGGCACGCGGCCAGTCTCGACCTCATCTGCTCGAGGAGCGCAGGGCCAAAGGTCCCAAGTTTGTTCACGTCCGACGATGTACGGACGCGACCTACAACCGTCCCAACCCGAGCACTGACACCAGCCGAGCGCCTGTCCACCCCTCCTGTGCTCTGAGCGTCTTCCCCTCCTGTGCTCTGAGCGTCTTCGCAGCGGGTTCTCAGGGCGGGCTCAGGTCGCGGGGCGAGACTACGGCTAGCTCGCATGACCATGTTCATCCCATCGCGGTGGAGACTGCGACTGTCGGCAGTCTGGGGTGCATCCACATCCAGAATGTCGAGAGGACCGCAATGTCACCGCCCGAGGCGAACCGGGACACGGGCCTGCGACGCATCTCGAGAACGACGCGTTGGCTCGCGGGCGGCGCGGTCGCGCTCATGGGTGTGGTTTCCGCCGTTGCGGCATACGCGGCACCAGGAAGGTCGTCGGGCGCACCGACGGCGCCGCCGACGAGCAATGCGACCACTCCTTCGAACCAGCTCACGCCGGCCCCCGACACGAGCTCAGGCGCTGGTGGATTGCAGCCGCCGTCGCGACCGCCGGCTCGTACGCATCGCAGCCCGTCTGTTCAATCCGGCGGAACATGACGAACGTGAAGGTCGGATCCAAGACGGCTTCGGCGACATTCCCTGCACTGGGGACGACGGCGACAGTCTTGGTGACTCGTGGGTCTCGACTCGCGGTCGCTCGTCAGGTGCTCCAACAGCAGCTGGAAGAGATCGACCGCGCATGTAGCCGGTTTCGTCCCGACTCCGATCTGACGAGCGTGAACGAGGGCGGGGGGCGTCGCGTTCGCGTCGCGCCACTGCT
>DATFXL010000079.1:0-2296 GCA_035316025.1 Acidimicrobiia bacterium | reverse complement strand
GGCATGGAAGTCGTACGGATCGATGAGCACGGGGTGCACGTCGGCGGCGCGGGCGCCGTCGACGTCGGCGCCGGGTGTGTCGCCCACGTGAATGGCGCGTTCGGCCGGCGCGCCGAGTGCGTCGAGCGCGAGCCCGAAGATGCGAGGGTCCGGCTTGGCGATGCCGACGACGGTGGAGTCGAAGATCGCATCTACCGGTGCGCCCGGCCCGGTCCCGACCTGGCAGACGGCGTCGTCGCGGAGTCGCTGCTCGGCGTTCCCGTCCGCGTTCGACACGATCGCCAACCGAACGCCGAGCGCGCCCAGACGTCTGAGCGCGTCGACCGATCCGGGAACGGTCCTGCTCCACACTTCGCCGGTCGCGAACTCGTTCAGCAGATGCTCGACGACGTCGTCGACGGCGTCTTCCGGGGTGTCGCACGAGCGCGCGTAGGCGCGGTTGTAGGCGACCCAGATGTCGCGGTCGCCTTCGGTGAACTCGGTCAGCGCGGCAACGCCGGCGTAGTGGGCGCGGTCGAGACGCGATGGATCCACATGTACACCCGCGCGCTCGAACGCACCGGCGATCAGATCGTGATCGGGGAGGACGAGCACGCCACCGACGTCGACCAGGACGGCTTCGATGGGGGGCATGTCGCCGAAACAGTACCGGAGGTCCGAAACACCGCCTGATACGGTCGTCGCGTGGAGTTCCGGCGCATCAATGCTCTGCCGCCGTACGTCTTCGCGACGATCGACGAGCTCAAGATGAGCGCCCGCCGGAGCGGCGAGGACGTCATCGACCTCGGGTTCGGCAACCCTGACATCCCGTCGCCCGGGGTCGCGGTCGAGAAGCTGTGCGAGGCGGTGCGGAACCCGCGCAACCACCGGTACTCCGCCAGCCGCGGGATCCCGAAGCTGCGCCTCGCGATCACCGACCTCTACCGCCGCCGGTTTGGCGTCGAGCTCGACCCCGACACGCAGGCGTGCACCACGATCGGGGCGAAGGAGGGTTACTCGCACTTGATGTGGACTGTCCTCGGCCCGGGCGACGCCGCGCTCGTGCCCAGCCCGTCGTATCCGATCCACATCTGGGGCCCGATCTTCGCCGGCGCCGAGGTGCGCCACGTCCGTCTCGGGCCGGAGGAGGACTTCTTTGCCAACCTGCTGGAGGCGTGGGAGGAGTCGTGGCCGCGGCCTCGCGTCATCGTGCTGTCGTTCCCGCACAATCCGACCACGGCCTGCGTCGACATCGAGTTCATGACGCGCATGGTCGAGTTCGCACAACAGCACGGCGTGCTCCTCGTCCACGACTTCGCCTACGCCGATCTCGGCTACGACGGCTACGAGCCGCCTTCGATCCTGCAGGTGCCGGGCGCGACCGACGTCGCCGTCGAGCTGTACACGCTGACGAAGTCGTTCTCGATGGCGGGGTGGCGCATGGGCTTCCTCGTCGGGAACGAGGATGTGGTCGCCGCCCTGGGGAAGCTCAAGAGCTACCTCGACTACGGCACGTTCCAGCCCATTCAGATCGCGTCCATCGTCGCCATGAACGAGGCACCCGACTACCCGCTCGAGGTCAACGCCGTGTACCGCGGGAGGCGCGACGCGCTCATCGACGGGCTGGCCCGGTGCGGGTGGGAGATCGAACGACCGAGCGGCACGATGTTCGTCTGGGCGCCGATCCCCGAGCCGTACGAGGAGATGGGAAGCCTCGAGTTCGCCAAGATGCTCGTGCCCGAGGCGAAGGTCGCCGTCTCACCCGGCGTCGGCTTCGGCCCCGGCGGCGAGGGCTTCGTGCGCTTCGCGCTCGTCGAGAACGAGCAGCGCATCGGCCAGGCCGTCCGCGGCATCCGCCGCGCGTTGACGAAGCTCGGCTGAACGCAACGAGGCGCCGCCACGCCCGGCGGCGACGCGCGTTGCGTTAGTTCCCGACGATGCCGTGGAGGCAGAAGCTGACGGCGGCCTCGGCGGTGCGATCGACGGGCTCGTTCCGGTCGAACACGTAGGTGCGGGTCAGCTGATTGCACGCGCCGACGATCGCCTCGGCGAGCATCTCCGGGTTCTGGTCTGCGATCAGCCCCTCGACGATCGCCTCCTTGATGTGGCGGGCGGCGTCGGCGATGGCGACGTCGTGGTTCCGCCGCAGGACGGGAGCAAACCGCTCGTCGCTCGCCGCGAACTGGAAGAGCGTGAAGTACTTGCGGTGCTCGAGGAACCACTCGATCGTGGCGCGGATGCCGAGCTCGATGCGCACGACCGGGTTGGGCTCCTCGCCGATCGCCTGCTGCTGGCGCCGGCGGAGGTCCTGCTGCGA
>DATFXL010000078.1:0-2237 GCA_035316025.1 Acidimicrobiia bacterium | reverse complement strand
CGCCGGAACACCGGGTACGGATCGGCGTTGATCCCGACGTCGTACGGGTCGTAGTAGACGCCGGTGCCGGTCGTCGTGGCCATGGCAACCTCTGCTTCGCTCCTCAGGCCGTCTCGGGCCGTGTGCCGGGTCGGCTCGTGGGGGAGTGCAGTTGCTCACCCTCGATTCGGATCGGGGTGCCGTTCACGAGCACGTGGCGCACGCCGCCCGGTTGCTCGGCCGTCAACCGCTCCCCGCCGGCTGGGAAGTCGCGTACGCGCAGCAGCGGGCCGGTGCTCACGGTGTCCGGGTCGAACACGCACACGTCGGCCCAGCTCCCCTCGCGGAGGTAGCCGCGGCGCACGAACCCGAAGATGTCGGCCGGCTCCCCGGTCAGCTTCCGCACCGCCCGCTCGAGGGGCATGACCTGCCGCTCCCGTACCCAGGTCCCGAGCAAGTCGGTCGGGAGGGGCGCGTCGCAGAGCTGATCGACGTGCGCGCCGGCGTCGGAGAGACCGAGGGCCACGTGCTCGTGGGTGAGGAGCTTGCCGACCTCCTCGACGTCGTCGTTGGCGATGTACGCGCGAAAGCGCGTTCCCAGGTCTTCGCCGATGGCCAGTTCGCACATCACGTCGAGCGGCCCACAGTCCCGCTCCCGGGCCAGATCCGTCACCCGCCGACCGACGAGATCCGGATACCGCTTCGACTCCGAGACCTCGAAGGTCTCCCAGCGAGGCTTCATCTTGGAGCCCTCGAGATCCGCAGCCGCGAGCGCACGCCAGGCCGGATCGCGGTACGCGGCCAGCCGCACAGGACGGCTCACCTTCAGGAGCTCTCCGAACACCTCGCCCGTGTTCAAGCTGTACGCGTCGGCCATGGTGAACTGCATGGTGAGCGGCCGCGGCGTCACCTGCGGCCACACCTCCACGCCGTGTGCGATGCCTCGCTCGTGCAATCCGAGCGGCTCGAGGTGCCGCCCGCCCGGCGCCGCGAACAGCGGGTACATGAACGGACGACCGATCCTCGGTTGCCACTGGTACATGTCGGCATAGCTCACCTGGCCCGGCGTCATCAGCACGACACCTTTGCCCGTCTCGCCCGCGGCGCGGAACAACGCTTGGTTCTCGTCGTTCTCGGCGTAACGGCTCGGCACGGGCTTGCCGTCGACGCCTCGGTGCGCGAACGAGAAGCTGGTCGAGAAACCGGCGGCGCCGGCCTCGATGGCCTCGCGCACGAGGGCGCACATGCGCTCGACCTCGTCGGACGTGGCGGCGCGCTCGTAGGCCGCATCGCCCATGACGTACAGCCGCAGCGCCGAATGACCGATGTAGGCCGTGAAGTTGAGCAGGGTGCCCCGCCGCCGTACGGACTCGAGGTACTCGGGGAACGTCTCGAAGTCCCATACGATCCCGGCCGAGAGCGTCGCAGGGTTCATGTCCTCGACGTTCTCGAGCGTCTGCACGATCACGTCGTGATGCTCCGGTCGGGTCGGCGCGATCGCGAACCCGCAATTCCCCGCGACCACGGTCGTGACTCCGTGATACGACGACGGCCGCAGCGCCGGGTCCCAAAAGACCTGCGCGTCGTAGTGGGTGTGAATATCGATGAAGCCCGGCGCCACCACACAGTCCGTTGCGTCGAGCTCCCGGTTGCCTCGGAGGTTCTGTCCGAGCTCCACGATCATTCCGTCCGCGATGGCGACGTCGGCCGCGTGGCCGGACGCTCCGCTCCCGTCGACGACGGTTCCGCCGTGGATGACAACGTCAGCGGGCATCTGAGCCTTGCTCCCCATCGACTGGGTAGATCATGAACTCGAGCAGGTTGCCGTCCGGGTCGCGTACGTACACACTCGATCCCTCGGCTCGCCGGCCGCCTTGGCGTTCCACGGGGCCCTCCTCGATCTCGGCGCCCGCCTGGTGCAGCAGTGCGTGCAGCGAGTCGGCGGATCCGCCCCACACGAAGCAGAGGTCGCCGCACGGGGGCGTCGCAGCGGGGGCGCGCAGCGTGAAGCCCTTGCCTCGCCACGCTTCGGGACGATGGAGGTTGATCATCTGGTTCCCGACGTAGACGGAGACGACCCCGGGACGTTCCGCGACATGCAACCCGAGCGCGCGGTAGAAGGCCACCATCGCGTCGGTGTGCTGCATCGGGAGCGAGACATGGTCGAAGCCCCGAATCGTTCCATCGCTCTCAGGAGACATCCGCGAACCCGTACAGGCGCGCGCAGTTCTCTGCCGTGATCTTGCGGCGGTCGGGTT
>DATFXL010000077.1:0-14293 GCA_035316025.1 Acidimicrobiia bacterium | reverse complement strand
AGCGATCCACCGCCACTCGTTCGTCGGCAGATTGACCTGCAGCGACGGACCGGCAATAAACGCGTGCGGTCCAAGAAAGAGTCCCATAGACAGCGACAACGGCGATGGGAGCCGCCCCACACCGTCCCGAAGAACCATGTCTCGAATCTCGGGATTCCGAGCCGCAACGTCCCAAGGGCCCGCCGCGCTGCACATAGACGCGAGTACCTGGCGGGCAAATGCGCCAGGCCGGACATCCGGCCCGAGTCGAACTCCAACAACATGGAGGCTCGGTAGCTGATCAAGCTCAACCGGCGAATTCGGGACTTCTGTGATCAGCCGCGAGCTGGTGGCAGCCCAGTCACGGTATTCCCCGGCATACCGACCCGAACGCCGGTTGCAGCCATCACACAACGTGAGCCCAAAGATCCCACCCTGCTCGACAAGGCCACCCGGGATCGTCCCCAGGTCATCGCGCGCGAGCCACTCGTCGAGCGTGTGCGAGCGTCCCGTACGGTCGTTCCCGGCGGCTCGCGGAGGTACGTGCTCGCGGGTAGTTGCTTCTCGTTCGCCACAGATCCGACACAAGCCATTCGTGTTACGTCGAGGAAGAAGTCTCCCCCCAGACGCAACCTCGGGAGGCGCCGCCGACAGCGCGGCAGGTACCACGGAGCCGAGTTCAACCTCAGCATCGGCGAAGCGACGAAGGCCCAATTGCCCCGCTTGCTCTTAGCGCGTGCTCTCGCCATCAACCAAGGATGCAGCACGGAGCACGTGTGTAGCGGTGTCTGATTTCGGTCAAGGGCCCGGGTCTGCAAATCGTGGGAGCCCGCGCGCGCCGCCCGTTGGCGATACGAACATGCGTTCGCTACCCTCCAGCGGTGACTCCCGAGGACGTCGAGCACCAACTCAGGTCGATCGCCATGCTTTCGCCCGGCGTTCCGGTCCTAAACCGAGAAGCAGCCCCCGACTCCAAGTCTCGAAAGCCGTCTCGATCGCGCTGACAAACGGCTGACATCAAGCGGATTCGAGCGGGCTTGGATCGGCGGCCCTACGCCCTGACCTGCAAAGACTCAGCGCGCTCGGAGGGACTCGAACCCCCAACCTTCTGATCCGTAGTCAGATGCTCTATCCATTGAGCTACGAGCGCCGGAATTGGACAGTGTACGCCCGACGTCGATCGAGCCCGCGGTGTGTCCGCCACGACCCACTCACCGGCGTTCGCGCCCCGCGTAGCCTCAACGCGTGGCGAAGGGGGAGCCGGTTTGGCGCGACACCGCAGAGTCCGGGGTGCTTGCCGGGCTCGATCCCGGGGTCCCCCCCGACTTCGACGGCCGGCCCGACCTGCTCGTTGTCGGCGGCGGAGTCATCGGCCTGACGACGGCCGCGCTGTGCTCTCGCGCCGGAATCGGAACCGTCGCCCTGATCGATCGCGACCGTCTCGTGTCGGGAGCGTCGGGTCGCGCGGCCGCGTTGCTTACGCCCGAGGCCCACGTCTGGACCGACCCGCCTCCTTTCGTCGCGTTCGGCCGAAGCAGCCTGAAGCTGCTCCGGGCCCTCGATGACGAGTGGGGCGGCGCGATCGGCGTCGAGCCACTCGAATGGCTCGTCGCCCTCCCGCACGCGCTCCCGCTCGACACTGACCTCGGTCCACTCGTCGACGTGCTCGACCTGCCCGCCGCCCACGCGGCCGAACCCGAGCTCGGAGAAGTCCCCGGCGCGTTACGAATTCGCGGTCAGGCACGCGTTCATCCCCTCCGACTCGCGGCCTCGCTCGCCGCGCGCGCCGGCTGTGTGGCGTCCGGCGTAGAGATGCTCGACGTCGTGATCGACGGTGCCCGCGTCACGACGGTGCGCACGTCGCACGGAGACATCCATCCCGGCGTGGTGGTCTTCGCCACTGGAGTCGCGCCGACGTTGCCGGAAGTCCCTGAGCTCACGGTGCCGCAGCGGTGGGTGAAGGGGCACCTCGTCGCGACCGCCCCGGCGCCCCTCCGACTGCGTACGGCCCTCGCCGCGGTGGAGGGCCTCGTGCTGCAGTTGCCGGGCGGAGAGATCGTGGCCGGCGGCACGCTCGACGAGGGCGACCGCGACCCGGAGGTGCGGGACGACGTGATCGACAGGATCCGGGCCGGGCTCGCCACCCTGTTGCCCCGCACCGCCGGCATCGCGAACGGTCATGCGTGGTGCTGCTTCCGCCCGACCACGGCGGACGAGCAGCCGGTCATCGACCGCGTGCCGGGCATCGAGAACGCGTGGGTGACCTGCGGCCACTTCCGCACCGGCATCCTCATGGCCGCCGCGACCGGCGACGTGCTCGCCCGATGGATCCGCACCGGCGATCGACCGGCGGGCGTGGCGTCGTTCGGCATCGATCGGTTCGGCGGCTGACGGGTCGGCGTGGCCGGAGTCACGTTGACCTCGCCCGTCCAATCGTGTTCACATACCGGCAGCCTGTATGTGATCCGGAGGTGTTCCCATGACCACACTCGACCGCACCGAGATCTCCAGCGGCTTCCTCGCCGAGCTCGACAACTTCGGTGAGCTGCTCCGTTCGCTGCGGCCCGCCGATCTCGACGCTCCCACGCGATGCGACGGGTGGGACGTCCGGGACGTCGCCGGCCACATGGTCGGCCAGGTCACCGACGTCGTGAACGGCCGGCTCGAGGGGCTGGGCACGCCGGAGGTCACCGAGCGCGAGGCGAAGGAGCGCGCCGACCGATCTGCTGCGCAGCTCGCCGACGAGCTCGCAGAAGGCCGGGCCGCCGTCGCGGCGCTGGCGGACGCGGTCGACGACGCGGCGTGGAACGCGCCGGTGGCGAGCGACTTCGAGGGCACGCTCGGCGAGGGCGTCCTGGCGCTGTGGTTCGACGGATACGTCCACGCCGACGACATCCGTGCGGCGCTCGGCGCTCCCTCGGTCGGCGGCGAGGGCCTGCGCGGCTCCATTCACTGGGTCGCAGTCGACCTCGACCGTCGAGGATGGGGTCCGGCCACCCTGTCGCTCGACGGCGTCGACGTCATCGAGGTCGGAGGAGGCGGCGAGAAGATCACCGGAGACCCCTACGAGTTCCTGCTCGTCGCAACCGGACGGGCCAACCCGTCCACGCTCGGATTCGACGAAAGCGTCAACATCTTCGGGTGACGAGCCGGAAGGCGGAACAAAGCGACGCCACCCGCGCCGCGCTGATCGCAACCGCGCGCGAGCTGTTCACCGAGCGCGGCTACGTGGCTACGTCGACGACCGACATCGTGGCGGGCGCCGGCGTCACCCGCGGCGCCCTGTACCACCACTTCCCGGCGAAGCTCGACCTGTTCCGCGCCGTGTTCGAGCAGCTGGAGGCGGAGGTGACCGATCACGTGGCCCGGCACGCGCTGGCCGGTGCCGACCCCCTGGAGCAGCTCCGGGTCGGCAGCCGGGCGTATCTGGACGTCTGCCTCGATCCCGCCATCCAGCGCGTCGTCCTCGTCGAAGGCCCGTCGGTGCTCGGGTGGGAGACCTGGCAGGAGATCGAGGGCCGCTACGGGTACGGGCTCGTGGTCGCGGGGGTCGAAGCTGCCATGGCGGCAAGGCTCATCGAGACGCAGCCGGTGGCGGCACTCGCCCACGTTCTCTTCGGCGCGCTCACCGAGGCGGGCATGGTCGTCGCGCGCGCTGCGGACCCGCGCGCCGCCCGCACCGAGATGGAGCAGGCCGTAGACCGCCTGCTCGACGGGCTGCGCGTCCTGACCTAGTCGAGTCGCTCACGGGCGCGGACGAACACGCGCCCACCCGCGACCCGGTCGAGCTCGATGTACGCGTTGTCCTCTTTGTAACGCCGACCCTGGAGGTTGAGCACCCGCACCGGCTCGCCATCGATCGGGAACGGGCCGAGGTGCCAGGTTCCCCGGTGCAGGACGATGCACGTCATCGGCTCGAGGCGGAACGCGCGCACGCTCTCGACCTGGTCCCGGTACGAGAAGTCGTCGAACGCGGGGGCGACGGCGATCCAAGACAAGCAGTCGAGCGGCATGAGCGCCTGCGTATGGGTGTCGTGGTGGTACAGCCGCTCGAGCACGAACAGGTCGCCGTCTCGCTCGAGCTCGTCGGGCGAGTGGCTGATGTAGTTGAGGTGCGCGTCCTCCCAGCCGAACTCGAGTGAGTGGATGCCGTCGGAGGGGTCGGCGTCTGGGACCGGGACCCAGCCGAACTCGCGCCACGCGTCGGGAGTGAACGGCTCGACGTCGATGGTGATCGGATCGGCCATGCCCGCGTTCCCGCTGGTGATTACGCTCGGTCGCGAGCGTCAGCATACGGCGAGGAGGGACCGATGGACGTCCGGTCGATCGAAGAGGTGCCGCCGGTCGTCGAGCACAACGGCACCGTGCCCGTGTGGTGGCTCGTGAACCCGCGCGAGATGAAGGAGATCACGGACGGGGGGTTCCTCGAGCTGGTGAGCGAGTTCGAGGTCGCCGGCGGTGGTCTCGTCGACCCGCACTCGCACCCGACGCACGAGTTCTATTACGTCACGTCGGGACGCGGGATCATGATGATCGACGGCGAGGAGCGCGAGATCAAACAAGGCGACCTCGTGCACATCCCGCCCGACAAGGTGCACAGCTTGCGCCCGATGAGCGACCACGCGCCGATCCACTGCTTCTGCTTCGCGGTCGGTGTGAAGGGCGCGGGCCCGGTCGACTACAGCGAGCACTGAACCCGGATTGGCGCGCGTCCTGGTCACGCGCCGCCTGCCTCCCGGCGGCCTCGACCCGCTCACGGAAGCCGGCCACGAGCTGGTCGAGCCGGACGGCGAGCGCTTCTCACACGACGAGGTCGTCGCGCGGGCGCCCGACGCCGACGCGATCGTCTCCCTGCTCACGGATCGCATCGACGCCGCGGTGCTGGCGGCAGGGGCGCCGCGTCTACGGGTCGTCGCGAACGTCGCCGTCGGCCACGACAACATCGACCTCGACGCCGCCGCCGAGCATGGCGTCGTCGTCTGCAACACACCCGGCGTCCTCGACGAGACGACCGCCGACCTTGCGTTCCTGCTCGTGCTGGCGGCGGCCCGCCGGGCGTGGGAGGCGGAATCAGACCTGCGCGGCGGCCGGTGGCGGGGCTGGGACATCGACCAGTATCTGGGCCGGGACGTGCACGGCGCCGTGCTGGGTGTCGTCGGCTTCGGACGCATCGGGCAGGCGGTGGCCCGCCGCGCCGCCGGCTTCGGAATGGAGGTGCTGCATCACAGCCGCAACGACACCGGCATGGCCGGCTGGCGGGGCGACCTCGACACCCTGCTGGCCCAGAGCGACATCGTGAGCGTGCACGTGCCTCTCACCGTCGAGACCCGTCACCTCATCGACGCCCGCCGCCTTCACCTCATGAAGCCGGACGCCGTGCTCGTCAACACATCACGCGGCCCGGTCGTCGACGAGGAAGCCCTGGCTCGAGCCCTCGAGGACGGCACGATCTTCGCCGCCGGGCTCGACGTCTACGAGCGCGAGCCCGAGGTGCACCAACGGCTGCTGGCCGCGCCGCGCACGGTGCTCCTCCCGCACATCGGCAGTGCAACCGTCGCGACGCGCACTCGCATGGCGCAGGTCGCGGCACGGAACGCAGGCACCGCTCTCGCCGGACAGCGGCCCGAGAATCTCGTACAGCTTCCGACAAAGGAGTCATCGTGAACGTGCGACGAGTCGTCACCGGGCAGACGAGCGACGGGAAGTCGGTGTTCGTGAGCGACGAGGTCGTGGACCCGATCCGGCTCCCGCTCATGGCCGGCCTCGAGTTCAGGCGCGTGTGGGGAGGCGACGACACGACAACGTTGCCGACGGAGGGGGCACCGCCCTCGGCGCCGACCTTCTTCCCCCCTGTGAGCGGCTACCGCTTCACGTTCGTCACGCTGCCGCCGGAGGGCTCGACCACCATCCCTGCCGACCTCGACCTCGAGCAGGCCGTCGCCGAGGTGAACCAGAAGCTGCCCGGGATGATGGAGCACATGGAGCCCGACAACCCGGGGATGCACACGACGGACACGATCGATCTCGACGTGGTGATCACCGGGGAGCTGGACCTCGAGCTCGACGACGGCGCCGAGGTGCACCTGCATCCGGGCGACTGCGTGATCCAGAACGGCACCCGCCACGCGTGGCACAACCGGACGTCCGAGCCGGTCACGATGCTGTCGATCCTCGTCGGCGCGAAGCGCGCCTAGCTGCGCTTCCCGTCGCGCTCGTCCGCGACGGCCGAGGGGTCGAGACCGAGGAGCTCGACGGTCGTCTTGCCCCCGCCCAGGGCTTCGAACAGGCCCCTCTCGTGTTGCGCACGCGCCCGGCCGGCTTCGAGCACCTCGTCGAGCCGCGCCGCCGGCACGACGGTGACGCCGTCGGCGTCGCCGAGGAGCCAATCGCCGGTTGGCACGGCCACGTCGCCGATGGTGACCGCGCCGCCCGTCCCGCCCCCGAGCGTCTTTGTGGCGCCGGCAAGCGCGACGCCGGCGCTGAAGACAGGGAATCCGTGCGCCTCGAGGGCGGCGACGTCGCGCACGCACCCGTCGATCACGACTCCGCCGATGCCGCGCGCCATGGCTGCCGTCGTGAGCACTTCGCCCCAGTATCCGAGCTCGGCCTCGATACCGACATCGACAGCGAGCGCACTGCCGGCGGGAGCGCGGGCCACGGCCACGTGAAGGGCGAGGTTGTCGCCGGGGGTGCAGCGCACGCCGAACGCCGGCGCCGCCAAGCGGGCGCCCCGCCACACGGGACCGATCCGCGCCGCCAAGGGCGTTCCGCCCGACTCGCCGACAGTGGCGGCACCCAGGGTCAGGAGCTGGTCGGCGGGATCGGGCATCCGGAGTCCTCGGACCTTGGCGGAGGGAGAGGGATTTGAACCCTCGAGGGCGTGAGCCCCACTCGCTTAGCAGGCGAGCACCTTCGGCCGCTCGGTCATCCCTCCAGGGCGCTCAATGGTACCGGTGGGCCGCGGCGAGCCGTCCCGTCATCAGTCGCCGCCGGTCACGTGCGCGTCGAGTCGCTCGAGGGTTCGCGTCATCGCCTCCTCTGTGCGCGTTGGCCATCCGGACTTCGCGATGAAGATCCGGGTGGGGAGGATTGCGGTCGACCAGTCGTACGTCTCCCGCACCCGCGTCTTGGCGCCGACGGTCTCGAGCTCGTACCGCCACCGATGGCCGCCGACATGCCGCCAGGCGATGAGCCGGTTCTCGTCGAACTCGACGACGGTATTGGTGATCACATAGGGGACCCCGATCCGCATCGACATGCCGAACTTGGCGCCGAGCGACAGCCGGTCCGGTTCTTGGCCCCGCGTGTGCTTGACGGTCCCTGACCCGTCGATGACCGGATGCTGAGACGGATCGGCCAAGACGTCGAAGATCCTCTCGGGCGGCGCTGCGATCACCCGCTCCACCGACACCCGCTTCTCGTCGTCAGGCATGCCGGCGCAGGGTACCTTCACGGCCATGGACCCGGTCGAGGCGCTCGACGAGGTCGCGACGCTGCTCGAGCGCGGGCGCGGCGCGACATACAAAGTGCAGGCCTTCCGGCGGGCGTCGACCACGGTTCGGGAGGTGCCGGCCGAAAAGCTCCGCACCCTCGCCGACCAGGGTCGCCTGCAGGACCTCCCGGGAGTGGGGAGCAGCACGGCCGGCGTGGTCGAGCAGGCCCTCGCCGGGGACGTGCCCGAGTACCTCGCCCGCCTGCGGGCCGAGGACGCCCCCGACGCCGGGCCCGGCGCTCCCATCCGGGCCGCGCTCCGGGGCGACCTGCACCTCCACTCCGACTGGTCGGACGGCGGCTCACCGATCGAGCGGATGGCTCGGCACGCCGTCGAGCTCGGCCACGAGTACATGGCCCTGACAGACCACTCCCCCAGCCTGAAGGTTGCGAACGGCCTCACCGCCGACCGGCTGCGTCGACAGCTCGAGATCGTGGCGGAACTCAACGAGGAGCTGGCACCGTTCCGAATCCTCACGGGGATCGAGGTCGACATCCTCGAGGACGGCACGCTCGACCAGGACGAGGACCTCCTGGCCGAGCTCGACGTCGTGGTCGCGAGCGTGCATTCGAAGCTGCGGATGGCCGCGCAGCCGATGACCGACCGCATGGTCGCCGCGCTCGCCAGTCCCCACACCGACATCCTGGGTCACTGCACGGGCCGGATGGTGATCGGCCGCGGCCGCCCGGAGTCGCAGTTCGACTCCCAGCTCGTCTTCGGCGCTGCCGCGCACTTCGACAAGGCGGTCGAGATCAACTGCCGGCCCGAGCGTCTCGACCCGCCCATGCGGCTGCTCGAACAGGTCGTCGACACGGGGTGCAAGGTGTCGATCGACAGCGACGCTCACGCGCCCGGTCAACTGGAGTGGCAACCGTACGGCTGCGCCCGGGCCGCCGAGGCGACCGTCGCCCTCGAGCAAATCGTGAACACATGGGAGCGCGACGACCTAGTCGCGTGGACGGCATCGCACGCGGCGACCTGATCGTCGTGTCCGACCCTGCCGCCACTCCGACACCCGAGGGTCAGCCCCGCCTGCCACCACTCACGGCCAAGGCCATCCTGCTCGGGAGCGGCCCGCGCTTCGCGCGCGACGCGTTCGGTCCCGTTCTCGCGTTCTACGTGTTCTGGAAGATCTGGGGTCTCGTGCCCGGCGTCGTCGCCGCGACCGCGGTGGCGCTGCTCGTGTACCGCTACGAGCGCCGGCAGGACCGACCGGCGCTGGTCATCCGCATCGCGCTCGTCTTCGTGTTGATCCAGGCGGTCGTCGGGCTGTGGACGGGCAGCGCCGAGATCTACCTCGCCATCCCCGTGTTCGTGAACGCGGGATACGGGCTGGCGTTCATCGGCTCGATCGCGATCGGCAGACCTCTGGCCGGCGTGTTCGCCGAGGAGATGCTCATCCTGCCCGACGAGGTGAAGGCGTCCCGGACGCACCGGCGGACGTTCAGTTCGATCTCGTTCGCTTGGGGCTCGTACATGGTGCTCCGCTCGGCGCTGCGACTGGTGGTGCTGGCGGCGCTGGGAGTCGACGCCTTCGTCGCCGTGGGGTTCGTGACCGGCTTCCCCGTCACGATGGCCCTGATGTCGTGGTCGATCTGGTACGGCGTGCGGAGCTTCCGGCGGAGCGAGGAGTGGGGCCCGGCGATCGCGGCGCTGGAAGAAGCGGCGCTCGAAGCCGAGTTCGACGCCGACGAGGATGCGCCCACCTAAGTCCGGACGACGAACGCGTCACTCGTCGGGTACGCCGCTCAGGGGTGGCCGCCGCGGCGCTTATTCGTGCGCCTCGTCGAGCCAGACGATCGCGCCCTCCCATGGACCTAGGGCCAGAGACCCCTCGACGCGCTCGCCGTCGC
Organism: Acidimicrobiia bacterium; assembly: GCA_035316025.1. Lineage (GTDB taxonomy): Bacteria > Actinomycetota > Acidimicrobiia > IMCC26256 > JACDBD01 > JALZAA01. The sequence continues at coordinate 4,969 of DATFXL010000077.1, read as the reverse complement.
GCTCGCGACGCGTGTCGATCCTCACCATCCCCTTCGTCATCCCGACCCGCGCCGGATCATCGCCCAGGTTGAGGGCGACGACGACGCGCTCGCCGCGCCGCCACGCCCACAGGCTTTCCTCGGCGGCAAGCTGGGTGTAGGCGCCGCGCCTGAGATCGGGTACCGCGGCTCGCAGCCCGATGAGATCGCGGCACAGCGAGAGCATGGAGTCGGGGTCGTGGCGCTGGTCCGCGACGTTGCACACGCCGACGTCGCCGAACGGCAGCCACGGTTCCACGCCCGGTGCGGTGAATCCGGCGCCGGCTGCGGATGTCCACGGCATGGGGGTGCGCTCCGGATCGCGCCCGTAGATCGGGTACAGCCGCTTGCCCACGGGGTCCTCGAGTCGCTCCTTCGGGACGTCCGTGTCGAGCAGGCCGAGCTCGTCGCCGTAGTAGAGGAACACCGTCCCCGGCAGAGCGAGCAGCATCATGAGTGCGCAGCGCGCTCGCATGGGGTCGCCGTCACACCATCGGCTCGGGAAGCGGTACATGTCGTGGTTGCCGCCCGTCCACACCGGCCACGACTCCGCCGGGACGGCGGCCACCGTGGCTTCGACGACCTTGCGCAGCGCTTCGGCGTCGAACCGGGAATGGAGCAACAGGAAGTTGAACGCGAGGTGCAGCTCGTCTCCAGCTCCGTAGAACGAGACCATGGTGTCGGTGTCGAAGACGTGCGTCTCGCCCACGAGGATCCGGGGCGGATCGTACGAGTCGGCGACGGCGCGCCAGCGTCGGATGACTTCGTGCACCTCGGGCCGGTTGCCGTTGTAGACCTGACGCTGTCCGGTGAGCCGCACCATCCAGTGATCGTCGTCGGTGGCGGGCGGGTTGTCGCGCAGCAGCGCGTCCTTGACAACCATGTGGACGACGTCGATGCGGAACCCCGCCACACCGCGGTCGAACCAGAAGCGAAGGATGCGATCGAACTCGTCGCGCACCTCTTCGTTCCACCAATTGAGGTCGGGCTGCTCGGCGAGGAAGTTGTGCAAGTAGTACTGACCGGTGGTGTCGTCGAGCGTCCACGTGGGCCCGCCGAAACCGCTCTGCCAGTTGTTCGGCGGCGACCCGTCCGGCTTCGGATCGGCCCACACGTACCACGCTCGCTTCGGGTTTTCGCGTGACGAGCGGGACTCGACGAACCACGGATGCTCGATGCTCGTGTGGTTGGGTACGAGATCGAGCAGCACCGCGATCTCCCGTTCGGCGGCTGCCGCGATGAGGGCGTCGACGTCCTCGAGCGTTCCCAAAATCGGCTGCACGCCCGTGTAGTCGGCGACGTCGTAGCCCCAGTCGGCGTCGGGCGACACCGTGATCGGGTTGAGCCAGATCCCGTCGATCCCGAGCCAGGCGAGATGATCGAGTCGATCGATCACGCCGCGCAGGTCGCCGACACCGTCGCCGTTCGAGTCGGCGTACGAGCGTGGATAGACCTGATAGAGGACGCCCTCCTTCCACCATCCGTCCGGGTCGTCCACGAAGCGGAGCGTACGCGCCCGGAGGAATGGAGCAGCCGCCGGCGGGGTTGTTCGCAACATGACGCGAGGCGAACGGATCGTCGGTGAGGTGACGAGCTGGCCGGGGATCACCACCGACAGCGGCGAGTTCGGCGAGACCGAGTTCCTGCTCGAGGGGCGCGCGATGGGCCACGTGCACGGCAGCCACATGGCCGACATCCCGTTCCCGCGCCGCATCCGCGACCGGCTCGTCGCCGAGGGACGCACCGGTCCACACCACGTGCACCCCGACTCGGGTTGGACCACGAAGTACATCCGGGACGACGCCGACGCGGACGAGGTCGTCGATCTCCTCCGGCTGAACTACGACCGCATCAGGGAACGCCACCAGCACCCAGCAAGACAGGCGAACGAGCCCCGCCGTTAGGCTCGGCCGGTAACCGACCTGGGCGCGGCCGTCTGCGGCTAGCGCGTTGCGGAGGGAGTGGGATTCGAACCCACGGAGGCTCGCGCCTCAATGGTTTTCAAGACCATCCCGTTCGGCCGCTCCGGCATCCCTCCGGGGGCCAGGCTACGGCCGGTGCGCCGGCACCCGGTCGAAGCCGCACAACGGGATGAGCACTTCGGGGACGGCGAACGAGCCGTCGGGCCGCTGGCAGTGCTCGAAGAGGAAGACGAGCGTGCGACCGACAGCACAGGCGGTGCCGTTGAGCGTGTGCACGGATTGCATGCCCGCGTCGCCGCGGAAGCGCGTGCCGAGCCGCCGGGCCGAGTAGTCCAGGTAGTTGGAGCACGAGGTCAGCTCCCGGTACCGACCTTCGGACGGCAGCCACACCTCGATGTCGTACTTCTTCGCCGCCGCCGCACCGAGCTCGTCCGTCGCGCAGTTCACGACCCGGTACGGCAGCCCGAGGCCGATCACGATCGACTCCTGCAACGCGAGAATCGCTTCCAGCTCGACCCACGACTGCTCGGGACGGGCGAAGCTGAACATCTCCGCCTTGTCGAACTGATGGACGCGGAAGATGCCGCGTGTGTCCTTGCCGTACGTGCCCGCCTCGCGCCGGAAACACGTCGACAACCCCGCGTAGCGCAACGGCAGCGCGTCCGTCTCGACGATCTCACCCCGATGCAGTGCCGAAAGGGCGACCTCGCTCGTGCCGACGAGGAACAGCTCGCCGCCGTCGACTTCGTACACCTGGGCCCGGTCGGTCGGGAAGAAGCCCGCCTCCTCCATCGCGTGCTCCCGCACCAGCACGGGCGGAATGACGGGCGTGAAGCCCTCGGCGACGACACGCGTCATGACCCACTGCACGAGCGCGAGCTCGAGCAGCGCGGCCTCGCGCATGAGATAGACGAAGCGCGAACCGCTCATCTCGACCGCCTGCCTCGCCTCGACGAAGCCGATACCGGTGCCGAACTCGGCGTGGTCCCGCGGCGGCTCGACGGACGGTTCGCCGACCACGCGCACCACCTCGTTGGCGTCCTCGCCGCCATCGGGCACCGACGCGTCGGCCGGGTTCGGGATCTGCAGTGCGAGTTCGTGCAGCCGCGCCTCGGCCGCGGCCAGGCGCGGCTCGTTGGCCGCGAGTTCGTCCTTCAGCGAGGTCGCGGCCGCGATCTTCGCGTCGCGCTCGGCGGCCGGCGCCCGACCGATCTCCTTCGAGGCCGCGTTCTGTCGTGCCCGCAGCTCCTCGACCTCGCTGAGCAGGACGCGGCGGGCGTCCTCGGCCTCGAGCACGCGGTCGAGCAGCGCGCCATCGACTCGCTTGCGTTCGATGCCGCGGCGGTACTCGAAGTCGTCGCGCAGTCGCCTGAGGTCGATCACGTGGTCGGGGGTGGGGCCACGCGGCTGCGCAGGTCGTCGACCCATTCGGCTGCCTGGCGCCACGCCTTGTCCGCAGCCGCCCGACGTTGCCGGGCGTCCTCCTCGCCGGCGACCGGATAGGAGCCGAGGAACTTTACCTCGGCCTGCTTCGCCGCCAGGTTCCGCAAACAGTCGGCGACCAGCTCGTCGGCGATGTGGCCGTTGAAATCGATGAAGAAGCAATAGTCGCCGAGGCTGCGCTTGGTCGGTCGCGACTCGAGCTTGGTGAGGTTGATGGCGCGGGCGGCGAACTCCTGCAGGATCGCCAGCAGTGACCCGGGCCGGTCCTCGCGCTGGAAGCACACGACGCTCGTCTTGTCGTGCCCGGTCGGCGCCGGGATGTCGTTTCCGACGAGCACGAAGCGCGTCTCGTTCTCGGGATGGTCTTCGATCTCGGTGGCGATCAGCTCGAGCCCGTTCAGCCGGGCGCCGAACTTCGTGCCGATGGAGGCCTTGCTCTTGTCGTCGCCCCGTGCGACCTGGGCCGCCGCCTCGGCGGTCGAGTTGGTCACGATCGTGTCGGCGTCGGGCAGCTTCCCCGCCAGCCAGACCCGGCACTGCCCGAACGGGCTCGGGTGTGAGAGGACGGTCTTGACGTCGTCGAGCTCGGCCCCCGGCAGTGCGCACAGGTTCAGCGAGACGGGGAGGTCGATCTCGCGCTGAATGAGCAGATCGGTGTCGAACGCGAGCGTGTCGAGCGTGACCGTGACGGTGCCCTCGATGGAGTTCTCCAGCGGCACCAGACCGAGGTCGGCCTCACCGCGCTCGATGGCGCTGATCACGTCCGGGACCGAGCGCAGAGGCTGCAGCTCCTGGTCGGCGAGATCGGGTTGGGTGAGCACGGCCTCCTCGGCGAACGTCCCGTGCGGACCCAGGAATCCGACGCGTGTCACGCGGAAATCGTACTTGTGGGCGCGTCAGGCTCCGCTGGTTTCAACCCTCCTCGCCGCGGGGCACCTGGAAGAGCAGCGCGTACACGCGCCCCAGGAGGTCGTCGGGCACGCCATCGGGATCCACCAGTGCATGCAGCGCGATGCCCTGCGACAGTGCCTCGACCGCGATCGCCATCTGGTCAGCGGGCAGAGGAAGCGCCTCCTTCGACTGGTTGGCATGCTCGGTGATGATGCCTGCAACCTCCGCAAGCTGCTCGCGGCGTCGAGCTGCAAACGCCGACCCCAGCTCGGGATGTCGAGCGACGTGGATGTTCATCTCGAGCGCGAGGAGGAACACATCGCGTTCCCGCTCGACAACACCGACGAAGGCCCGGGCGCCTGCCATCGCCTGTTCCTCGGTGGTCCCGATGCTCGAGTCGATGACCGCGGCGATGTCCTTCATCGGTTCGTCGAGACGATCCTCGATGACGGCTTCGAACAGCTCTTCCTTGCTGTCGAAGTTCGAGTACACCGCACCTTTGGTGAGTCCCGCTTCCTCGGCGACCTCGTCCAGCGAGGCGGCGACGTATCCGCGCCGGGCGAAGACCGTGGCGGCGGCGTCGATGAGCTGAGCGCGGGTTCTTGCCTTCTTCTCTTCGCGCGTCAGCCGTTCTGGCGTCTGCTGTTGCGTCACCGGGTCAGGCTGCCACGTCCCGCTCGAGCTCGTGGGCCTTC
>DATFXL010000076.1:0-12077 GCA_035316025.1 Acidimicrobiia bacterium | reverse complement strand
CCGCCAGCGGCGACGTCAGTCGCGATGTAGAGATTGCCGTCGGGACCTTGCACCGCGCTGCGTAGCCGCACACCGTTTGCCAGGATGGGCGTCGCAAACGAGATGTTCCCGTTCCCGTCGAGGAACATCACACGGGCCTCGCTGTCCTTGAGGAACGCCACCAGCAGCGCTCCGTCCCACGACTTCCATTGCGTCCCGTTCAGGAACGTACAGCCCGACGGGGCGAGAGTGAAGGAGTCCCCCGACCTCCACGCCGGGATCATCGCGTCCGGGAACTTCAGGAGGTCGGTCATCGGCACGCTCTCGTCGTAGGCCCCGTTGTTGTTCGGATCCCAACCGCCGTTCGCGCCCGGGACCAACTGATTGACCTCGTCGTTGATGTCCGGGCCGTGCTCCGTCGTGTAGGGCGCGCCGTTGCCGGGTCGAAATGCGATCCCCTGGGGGTTGCGGTGGCCGTAGGTGTAGATACGGTCGTCGATCCCGGGCTGACCGACGAACGGATTGTCCGACGGAATGGCGCCATTACTGTTGATGCGCCCGATCTTGCCGCCCAGCTGACTGAGGTCCTGTGGGAGCGGTCCGATCTGGTTGTCACCGGTCGTGAACCAGAGCTTGCCATCCGGCCCGAAGCGAACCCGGCCGCCGTCGTGCGAGAGCGCCCGCGGGATTCCACTCGTGATGACTGCCGAGCCATCAATTCCATTCAGAGTGGCGTTCACTTGCCAGCGCACGATCCGATTGTCGTTCGCGGTCGACGAGTAGTACGTGTAGATGAAGCGGTTCGACGCGAAGTTCGGGTCGATGGCGATCCCGTTCATCCCGGCTTCGTTCGCGGACAGGAGATCGCCGGGTGTCACGATGTTGTTGATCGTTCCGTTCGGTAGGCGGACCTGCACCGGGCCTGGCCGCTGTGTGAAGAACATGGTCCCGTCGGGTAGGAACGCCATGTCCCACGGGTTCGTGAGCCCGGTCACGAAGTTCGTGTCAGTCGTAAGCGTCGGCGAGTCCGCCGGCGGCTCAAGATCGGGTGGCGGAGGAGGCAGCGGCGGCTGCTGTGGCGCGGGTGGCGGCTTGACCGGCGCGCACGCCGCCACGATCGATCCGACGCACATCACCGCGAGTGCGGCTCCTGCCAAGCGTCGCCCGCTCACGGTGCTCCCATTGCCGGCTTCGGTTGCGAGCACTGTAGTCGCACGCCTGTAGATGGCCGCGCTACTCCAGTGCCGCCCATTCCGCGCCCAGCGAGCGCCCGTCGACGGAGAAAGGGACTCTGTGAGCGCGACCATCACGGATCAGCGTCGATGCTGCACATTCGAACGTCCCACAGGAACGGGGCAATCTGTAGGGCCGACGATCTAGTGACAGAGGTGACGATGGAAATGGGCCATGTGACGCGCGTGTTCCGCATCGCGATCCCTGCATCCCAAATCGGATCGTCGCGCCGCTTCTATGAGATGGTGCTCGGGCTCGAAGCCGACGACACCGTGCCGAGTCGCCTCTACTTCCATTGCGGTGACGTGATCGTTGCCATCATCGACTGGGAGGTGGAACCGCTCGGACCATTCCAGTCGACGCCCGAGAACCTCTACTTCGCGACCGAAGAACTGGATGCGGTTCACGAGCGAGCGAAGGCCGCCGGGGCGCGTGAGCTTTCTCCGATCGAGAAGCGCCCGTGGGGCGAGCGATCGTTCTACTGCCTCGACCCAGACGGCAACCGGCTCTGCTTCGTCGACGAGACCACGGTCTTTCTCGGTCGAGGTGCCGCCTGGTCATAGCCTCGCTGATCGGGCGTTCAACATGACACAACAAGGTGGACACCAGGGGAGTGCTCGCGCAGGAAACGTAGAGTGTCTTCGCTGTTCAGCGGCGAAGTCGAGCCGACAGCGGGCGCCTGTGCCCTTGGAGTACGGTCGCAACGTCTTGGCCAACACACCGTCCAAGAAGTCGGGGAAGCCCGCGAAGAAGGCGTCCGCGAAGCGCGCGGCGAAGCCGAGTACACCCAAGCCGACGTCGGTCGGGAAGCCGAAGCTCCTCTCGGGCGGCAACCCGCAGATGGCGAAGGAAGACGGCGACGCCCCCGTGCAGGCCTACATCGCGGCCATGCCGGGCTGGAAGCGTGACGTCGGGCGTCGCCTCGACGCGCTGATCGTGCGCAGCGTCCCCGGCGCCCGCAAGGCCGTGCGGTGGAACTCACCCCTCTATGGCATCGAGGGTCAGGGTTGGTTCCTCGGTTTCCACACCTTCACGAACTACGTCAAGGTGACCTTCTTCCGGGGCACTTCGCTGCGACCCGTTCCACCCGGAGGCACCGGGAAGGACGCACGCTGGATCGACATCCACGAAGACGATCTCGACGAGGCGCGGATGGCGGGTTGGATGCGGCAAGCGGCCGCCCGTCCCGGCTGGGGGAAGTCGTAGGCCGCTCGTCGTGGCAACGCGCCCATGACGCGGCAACCGGACGAGCCACTGCGTCTGGACCGCTTGATTCGGGCCCAGGCGATCCACTCGATGACCGGTGAGGTGTACCGGGCACTGGGAACATTCGGCTCCGAGATCGCAGCGGTCTCGACCCAACGGGATGGGCTCGACGACCTGATCGGCGCCGACACCGCAGTGACCGATGCCGTCGACCTGACGCTTCTGCCCGCGTTCGACGACGCCCACGAGCACCTCATGGAGGCGAGCCGCAACACGATGTTGGTGCCGGTGGATGGCGCGCGCAGCCTCGAAGAGTTCCTCGGCGTCGTCGGTGATGCGGCGAGGAGCTCTCGCCCGGGGGAATGGATCGTGACGTCGATGGGATGGCACGAGTCGAACCTGGCCGAGAATCGTCTCCCGACGGGCAGCGAGCTCGAAGCGGCCGCGCCGCACAATCCGGTCATCGCCCGCCGCGGTGGGCATCTCGCAATCGCGAACGCGGAAGCCCTGCGCGCCGCGGGCGTGGCACCGGATGTGCCGGATCCCGCCGGCGGAGTCTACGAACGCGACAGACAGGGCTCACTGACCGGGCTCCTCGAAGGCGGAGCCGTCTACCAGGTGTTCGCGCACGCGCCCGAGCTCACGCGTCAGCAGCTCGCCGTCGGGCTCGGGCGCGGGTCGTCGGAGTATGCCTCGCTCGGCGTCGGCACGATCCGCGAGGCCATGATCGACTTGGACGAGCTCATCGCGTACCAGGACGCCGCGGACGCCGACCGGCTCGCCGTCCGCGTGCGACCGATGATTCGTGTGGGCAATGAGCTCTCGGTCGACGACGCGATCGCGTTCGTGCGAGGACTCGGAGCGCGGAGCGGTTTCGGCGACGAGCGACTCCGGATCTGGGGCCTGAAGTTCGTCCTCGACGGGGGCGTCGAGGGCGGCGCGCTCGAAGAGCCGTATGACAACGACCCGAACAACTCCGGGCACCTCAACTGGGACCTGAGCGACATGACGCGCGTGTGCGTCGACGCGGTGCAGCGGGGATGGCGCATCGCCACGCACGCGGCCGGGGACCGCGCCGTCCGGACCCTGCTCGACGTCTACGAGGGTGTGGTGGCGGCTGTCGGGCCGCTCCCGCCCTGGACGCTCGTGGTCGAGCACGCATTGCTCAGCGATGCGACACAACGGGACCGGGCCGTGCGCGGCGGATTCGGCGTGACCGTCCAACACACCCTTCTCTGGAACATGGGCAGCGAGATGCTGACGACATGGGGTCCGGAGCGCACCCGTCACGTAAACCCCGTCGACGACTGGCTGACCGCCGGCGCCAGCCTCGCCGCCGGCACCGACATGGCGCGGCCACTGAACCCGATGCTCAACGTGTGGGGGATGGCTACTCGCAACACCAAGAGCGCCGGCGTACAAGGACCCGAACACGCGATCCCCGTCGCCACCGCGTTGGCGCTCTACACGCTGGGCAGTGCCCAGCTCGAGGGCGAGTCCGATCGGCGGGGAAGCGTCGCGCCGGGCAAGCTCGCCGACCTGGTCGCCTACTCCATCGACCCGTTCACCGCGGACGTGGCCGCCCTCGCCGACCTCACGCCCGTCTTCACGGTCCTCGGCGGAGAGCCCACTCACGACCCCGAACACCGACTGTCCTGACGAGCAGGCCAAGTCGGTCGTGCTGAGTCTGGACCTCCCGTCAGATCAGACGGGTTTGCGCAGGAAGCTCCGGTAGCGGATGTTCTCGCTTCGGACCAGCGCGTTGAACGCCCTGATGCGCTCGTTCTGTTGGGACCGCATCTCTGCCCTCGTGAGCTCGGCATTGCAGAACCGCTCGTAGAGCCGCGCCAGCTCGGCGTCGAGGCGGGCCGCGGCGCGCTCGAGCTTCTTCGTCGTGCTCGACCGACGCCCGGACCGAGGCGCCGCACGCGGCCGGCGGCCCCGGGGCCGGTCGTCGTCCTCGGGTTCGGGATCGATACCCCAGCGGGCCGAAGGCGTGTCCGGGACGACCTCGTCCGCTCGCACGTACTGGTCGGAGGCCTTGTTCACGGCCACGGCGGCGAGCTCGACGCGGTCCAGGCAGCGCTCCACGCACTCGGGCCGCGTGCAGTAGTCGTATCCGAGCTCGGCCCGGTTCGGGTCGACCGGCTTCCCGCAGTTCCGGCAGTTCATAGGACCACTCTTCAACGTCGACACGCATCGGTCTGTTCCATTCGGCATCGCGCGTACGGCCGCGAGGCGCTAGGTCGAGTGCCCGGGTGGTTGTGACACCGTGACCGGGGCCGCTTCCCGAACCGCCCGGAGGCGCCGCCGCCCCTCGGCGGCTGCTCGTGGGTCACGCGGGGGTAGCGAGAACCCGCTGTACATCACCCGACGTTCGCGCTCGAGCGGCGGCTGCGCCATGTGCAACGTGCAGCTCAGGTGCATGGTGACGTCGCCGGTGCGGGTCGGCAGGTCGATGACGGGTAGGTCGCAGCCCGGCTGGTCGAGGGCCGACCAGATCAACGCGCGGTGTGACCCGGCACGCACGCGGAGCTGGCCCGATACCTCGTCAGCACCGGTCACCGAGAGCCCGACGGTGAGGCTGCAGCACTCGTACGAGTGGCGTCCGAGGCTGCAGTCCTTGTGCCAGGGCACGTCCGAGATGCCTTCGACGACACCGATCGGCTTGAAGAGCGCCTCGATACGGTTGTCGCTCCGGGCACCGAAGACGTGACCGTCTCCGGGGATCTCGGCCAGGCCGAGGAACCTCCGGTCTGCGATCAGCGCCGTCGTCGCCGGCGAGTGTTCGTCGAAGGCCTGCATCCGGACGAGCTTCCGGTCGCCCCCGAACGTCTTCGCCCACCACGAGTGACCGTCGTCGGGCGCGTATCTCGGAGCAGCGCGGTCCATGTCCGCCGAGACCGCGTCCATCTCCCGGTCGGTGAACACGCCCTCGATGTGGAGGAAGCCGGCCTCCTCGAGGAAATAGCGCATGTCCTCGCGGTCGTCGTCGGCGCGGAACGTGCGGTGCAGGTCGAGCGCCGTACCATCCCGCTCGCGGAAGGTCACCGCGCCCGGCTCGTGGATCGGCCGGCCGTCGAGCGCGGCCCGGAGGACGAGCCACCAGTCGAGTGCATCGCCCAGCCGGCCCGCCGGCTGATCGAGCCGTCCACTCGACCACATGCCCATGAACGTCTGCTCGTCGTGCACGAGGCCGTCGAGCTGATCGACGTCCAGCCGGACCCGTGCCGCGTCCGCACGGCCGCCCGCTTCGACGTCGATGCGATCGCTGCGCACGGAAAGGGTCCACGAGTCGTCGTCCACCTCGATCGTCATCGGGCGGAGATCGAGCCAAGCGGTGCCCGGCCTCACCTCCTGGTCGTAGTTCTCGAGCGCGGCGGGGAGCTCGGAGCCGAAGAACTGCGCCGCATCGATCTGCTCGCGAACGCCGTCGGTGCGTGTGCGCAGGTCGACCGACATGCCGTGCACCCTACGGCGTCCGGGAACGGCCCGACATGCGCTCTCCGTCACGGCGCTCGCCGGTCACGCCGACTCGGCCACCGCGGTCCAGAAGTCGTCGAAGCCGTCCTGGGGGCCGGTCATGCCGCGCTGGGTCATCAAGACGCCCACCGTCCCGCGCGCCGGGTCGACGCGTGCAGACGTGCCCGTGCCGCCATCCCATCCCCACCGGCCGGGCGCCATCCACGGTTGGGCGGCGTCGAGGTCGACGGCGGTCGCGAGGCCCCAGGACCCGCCCGGTCCGACGAACGGGAGCGCCTGGTCGCGCTGGGCGTCGGTGAGCGCGTCGGCGGTCATGAGCCCGACCCATTTCCGCGTCAGGAGCGGCGCACCCCCGTCCGCCATGGTGCGGTAGAAGCGGAACACGTCACCGGCGGTCGAGACGAGTCCGCCGCTCAGCTCCTCGAACGTGGGGGGCGCGGCGTACACGCCGTCGGGCGGGTCGAGCAGTTGGAGCCCGTCCGCGGTGGGCAGGTACGCCGCAGCCATGCGTTCGACGTGCGGGGTGCCGAAGCCGGTGGACGTCATGTCGAGCGGCCCGGTGATGCGCTCGGCAAACAGGTCGGACAGGGAAGTGCCGGCGGCGCGCGCGAGCAGCACGCCGAGCAGGTTGATGCTCGTGTCGTAGAGCCACCCGTCGCCGGGCTGGAACGCCAGCGGCAGCGCGGCGACTGCCGCCACGAACTCGTCGCCGGACATCGGAGTCGGCAATGGTCCCGGGTGCACGCCCCGTTCGGTCATGGCCGTCCGGAGCCGGGTGCCGGTCACGCCCACCCCCCAGCCGGAGGTGCAGGTAAGCAGGTGGCGCACGGTGACGGGCCGCTGTACCCCCGTCGTCCGATCGAGGGGTGCGTCGGGCGCGACGAGTACGCGGGGATGCTCCGCTTCCGGCAACCACCGCGCGATCGGGTCCTCGAGGGCGATGACCCCGTCCTGCACCAGACTGAGGGTGAGCGCACCTCCCATCGGCTTCGTGACCGACGCGATGCGGAACAGCGTATCGTCGTCCATGAGCGTGCTGTCCGGCTCGACCGCAGTTCGTCCGCCCGCGATGACCTGCTCCTCGCCCCCGGCCCGGACGGCGGCGACGTATCCGGGCATGCGCCCGGCGGCCACCTGTGCGTCCAGTACGCGCCGGACGGACTCCAAGCGCTCAGCCATTGGGTCCTCCTCCGTCCCGCCGATGACCCGGATCCGGACCGGTTCTCACCGAACCGCGCGCCTTGATGGCCCGGCTCAGCGGTGTTTGGCGCGGGCCAAGAAGTCGGTGAGCCGGGGGAACCAGCGCTCGAGGACGCTCGGCATGCCAATGCCACCGTGCGGCGTCTCCGGGTACACGAGGAGCTCGGTGTCGTTTCCCGCCAGTTTCCACCGGGTCGACATGAGCATCGTGTCGTCGACGAGATGGTCGTCGGTGCCGACGGTGAACAGCGCCGGCGGCAATCCGTGTAGGTCGGCGTACAGAGGGGAGACGTCGGGGTCGCGGCGCGCCTCGGAAGTGCGACCTGGTGTGAACAGGTCCCACAAGTACGTGATCAACTCAGGGGTGAGGAGGTCCGGCCGCTCGGGCACGCCCCGCTGGCTCGGCGTGCCGCTGAGGTCGTAGACCCCGAAGACGAGGTTGGCGCCGCCCACGCGGTCGACAGCGTCGTGCCGGTCGCGCAGGCGGATCAGGGTGCAGGCCGCGAGATGCGCCCCGGCGGATTCGCCCCCGATCATGAGATGCGCCGACCCGAACTCGCGCTCGCCGTGCTCGAGGAGCCACAGGGCGGCGGCTTCGCAGTCGTCGGGTCCGGCGGGGTAGGGATCCTCGGGCGCGAGCCGGTAGTCCACGCTCGCGAACGCGAGGTTCAGCTCCTTGCTGAGCGCCTCGTGGAGGAGATCCGTCATCTCGGGCGACCCGGCGACGAACCCGCCGCCATGAATGTGGAGGAACACGGCGTCGACCGGATCGGGCACGAACGTGCGGAGCCGCATCGGCCCGGCGGGGCCGGGGATCTCACGGTCCACCGCCATGTCCGAACGCAACACCCGGGCGTCGTGCGCATGCCGCTGACGCGCGACGCGCTCGGAGACCGGGAGGCCGGTGTCGTCTTCCTCCTCGTCGAACGCGGTGAGGAAGGCGTCCGCCTCTTCCCGAAGCTTCGGCCGCAGTGCCTCGAGCTCGTCGTCCCAGAGCTGCATGCAGGCGAGACGCTAGCCGCCGCGCAACACCTTCTCGGGGTGGTCGCCGAGGCTCTCCAACTTGGCGATGAGCTTGTCGAAGGTCTGGTCGAACGAGTGCTGCTTGCGCGCCCGTTTGAGCGGGTTCGCGTACGAGATGATCTGGGCACCGGCGAACTCGTGCCACGCCCCGGCCTCCTTCAGCCGGTCGGTGACCGTCCGCACGAGCCGGTGCGCCTCGACGACGCGGCCGGCGCGGCCCTCCCGGATCGGCAACGCGTCGGCGAGGCGATCGTCCATGAGCCCGTCGCATCGCCGGAGGATCGGCTCATAGAGGCTGCCCGCCAGCCGGCCCGAAGCCTTGTAGGCGAATCCGAGTGTGACGTAGTGAGCTTGTTGCACCGCGTCGGCGACCTCGTCGTCGTCTTCGCCCATGTCGGGCTGGGCCTCGACCAACTCCTGATAGATCGAGAGCGCGACCGCGGAGCGTTCGCGGATGTTGGGCTCCTTCTCCACATTGAGCGTGAGCATGCGACGGGCGACGTCGCGGGGCGCGATCACGGCAGGGATGCGGCGCAGGCCGAGTTCCTTGGCGGCCAGGAACCGATGTTGACCGTCGATGATCTGGTAGCCGGCGCCGCCGTCCCGCTCTACCACCACGACCGGCGCCAGGAAGCCGACCCGCTCGACGGAGTCGGCGACCCGCTTGACATGGGCGTCGCTGGCTTTGCGTTGATGGGAGATGACCTCGAGCTTCGTCATCGGCAGGACTGCGAATTGCAGGTTGCGGCGAGTGGCGGGGTCCCGGAACGCGAGGCCCTCGTCAGGATCCGGCACCGCTATCCCCGCAGGACGATCCCGCGCACGAACCCAGCCTGGCCTGCGTGCTGGGTGTTGTCGTTGACGACGCTGACCAGCCGGACGCCGAGCGAGACCGGCGGGTCCCAGGCGTCGTCGACGATCCGATCCAGGTCGGCGTCGGTGATGCGTTCGACGAATCGGATGGTCTGATCATGGACGGCGTCGTGATAGTCGGTGAGCAGCCGGCCCGAGTCGACGGTGACGGCGGCGACGTCGGCGGCGCGGTGGCCGTACCCGGTGTCCGCGGCGTCGAACGGCAACGCGAACCGCTCGGCCCAGCCGTCGGACGTCCAGACCTGGTCGATCTCCGCCGCGTCGGCGATGTGGTCGTCCTGGACCCGCGTCAAGTGCCACACCAACCACGCGATCGAGTTGGCGTGGTCGTCGAGCCGAATCCGGAGCTGTTCCGGCGTCAGGTCCTGGACGGCCCCGTGGACAGTCTCTTGGATCCGTCCGAACGCGTCGATCACGAGCTGGGCAGCCGTCATGCGGCCAGTGAAGCAGATGAGGCGGGTGCGCTGTCCTAGTCGGGCAGCAGCGGCACGGCCGGGCCGTGATCGCGGCCGAGCAGGACGGCGCGGGTCACGGCGTCCGAGCCGAATCGGTCGCGTACGTGGTCGAGCGCGTCGTCGAGGGCGGGGCTGCCGCGATGTCCGTCGAATGGGAGGGCGAGCTGCACGGCGGCGTCGTCGTGCAGGTTGGCCACCGAGATCCCGACGAGAGTGATGCCCTGACGTTCGATGAGTGGTGTGGCGGTGGCAACGAGGTCGCGCACGGAGTCGAGGATCGTGCGCGTCTGCGCGGTCGCCTGCTCGAGCGTGTGCGATCGGGTCGCCCGGGAGAAGTCTCCGAAGCGGAGGCGCAGCACGACGGTTCGGCCGACCCGCCCGGCGGCGCGCATCCGCCGCGTGACGCGGTCGACGAGCGCGACCACCGTGGCGTCGACGTCGGCGGACGACTTCCGCGCCCGGCCCAGAGCGTGTTGCGAGCCCACCGAGTGGCGCCGCCGCCCCAACTGGACGGGGCGGGGATCACGGTTGTGCGCGAGCGCGTGCAGGTGCCGACCGGCCGCCGTGCCGAGCATGGCGACGAGCGCGTCCTCGGCGAGGGCGGCGACGTCGCCGACGCGGGTGATCCCACGCGTTCGAAGCTTGTCGGCGGTAACCCGCCCGACTCCCCACAGCCGCTCGACCGGGAGGCGGTGGAGGAACAGCATCTCCTTGTCCGGCGGCACGACGAGCAGCCCGTCGGGCTTGGCCACCGCGCTCGCGACCTTGGCGAGGAACTTGGTGCGGGCCACCCCGACGGTGATCGGCAGCCCGACCTGCTTGCGGACCTCGCGCCGGAGTTGCCGCGCGATCGCCGGCGCCGCGCCGGCGAGACGGAGCAGGCCGCCCACCTCGAGGAACGCCTCGTCGATCGACAGGCCCTCGACCAGCGGGGTCGTCCGCTCGAACACGTCGAACACGGCCGTGCTGGCCTCGGCGTACGCCGACATGCGGGGCTCGACCACGATCGCGTGCGGGCACAGTGCCCGGGCCTGGCCGCCGCCCATCGCGGTGCGGATCCCGTAGGCCTTGGCCTCGTAGCTGGCGGCGAGGACCACACCGCCGCCGACGATCACCGGGCGGCCCCGCAGCCGGGGGTCGTCCCGCTGCTCCACCGACGCGTAGAAGGCGTCGAGGTCCGCATGGAGGATGGTCGCCCCGCCGTTCACGAACACATGTTCGCATCTGGTTCGGCAGGCGTCGAGCCCCAGCTAGCCGACCGGTTCGCCCTCCACCGCATCGTGCGTGCAGGCCTCGGTGCGCGCCTCGTCGCCGGCGACTTCGATGCCGTCGAAGTCGGCGAGCGTGCTGATGCGGAACCGCCCGTCCTGTTGCGATGCCCGACGCATCGTGTCAGCCCGAGCCGAGTAGTAGCGCTCCCGCGCGTAGTCCTCGCTCGACGGCGCATAGCTCGCGACGAGCACACGCCGGCGGTGGACGCCGCCGTTCGCCTCGCTGTAGTGCGGTGCAAGGCCGTCGACGAGCACTGCGTCGCCGGCCGCGAGCTCGGCCGGCTCCCACCGCAGGGACTCCACCACGTCACCGCGCACCACGCCGCGATCGTCGATGGGGAGAGGCTCGTCAACGCCGTCGGCAAACCAGAGGCAACCGGACTCGGTCGTGCACTCGTCGATGGCGACGAGGACCGACAGCACTCGAGCGACGCCCGGATACGCGAGACGATCCTGGTGGGGACGGAAGCCGGCGCCGCCGGGATGCTTGTAATTGATCTTGTCCTTGAACGGCGTCGCCGGGTCGCCGAGCGTGTCGGTCGCCACAGCGCGGAGCGTTCCCTCTACGAGTGCGGCGACGCCGGGATGGCACGCGGAGACGTTCTCGGTGCGGCACACCGCGACCCGGTCCTCGATCTGCTCGGCGTACTGGCCCCACACGTGGCTGCCGACCGGCCACCTCTCGATCGCGTCCGTCCAGCCGCGAAGGATGTCGGCTTGTGCGGTTGTGAGGACCCGTGTTCGAACCGGGTTGCCGATCGCCATGATTCGCACGCTACGTGCTTGGTGCGCGCCGAGCGAGGCGCGCGCCGAGGAGACGGTCGGTCCGGTCGATGTCGACCAAATGCACAGGAATCAGACGTCGCGGCGGCGCGAACCGGTTCATATGCCGCGGGGTCGCGGCGGTGACATTCACACGCTGAGATACAGTCGCCGCGTCAGCTTCGGTCGCGGCGGTAGCGACACGAGCGCGACGCAGCGGTGCGACCGCCTCGCACCGTGCCGGTCCCGAATCGATTCGCAACAGCGCCACTGACCTTCCCGAGAACATCCCCCACCGACGCTGACATCGGTTGGGCACGGCAAGGAGCAAAGCAACACATGGCAACGACCGGAACGGTCAAGTGGTTCAACGGCGAGAAGGGCTACGGCTTCATCGCCATCGAGGGGCGGGACGACGTCTTCGTGCACTATTCCGCGATCCAGGGTGACGGGTATCGCTCCCTCGACGAGGGCCAGCGGGTCGAGTTCGACATTGCACCCGGTAGGAAGGGCGAGGAAGCGCAGAACGTCCGGGTTGTCTGAGCGGCGGCTCAGACGCAGGCACCGGCGTCGAGGTCGACGACCTCGGCCG
>DATFXL010000075.1:0-21582 GCA_035316025.1 Acidimicrobiia bacterium | reverse complement strand
GGATGACTGATACGCGAACGCCGAAGACCGACGACGCCCCGCCGTACCGGTACACGGCGCGCCTCGCGAACGAGATCGAGCAGCGCTGGCAGGATCGCTGGGAGCAGGAGCGAACGTTCTGGACGCCCAATCCGAACGGCCTGCTTTCCGACGGCTTCGAGCGCGTCGCCGACCGGACCAAGCTGTACGTGCTCGACATGTTCCCGTATCCGAGCGGCGCGGGTCTCCACGTCGGCCACCCCCTCGGGTACATCGGCACCGACGTGTACGCGCGCTTCATGCGCATGATGGGCCGCAACGTTCTCCACGCCATGGGGTACGACGCCTTCGGGCTCCCCGCCGAGCAGTACGCGCTCGAAACCGGGCAGCACCCGCGTGTCACGACTGATCAAAACATCGCGACCATGAAGGGCCAACTGCGTCGCCTCGGGCTCGGCCATGATCCTCGCCGCGGCGTATCGACCACCGACGTCCACTACTACCGCTGGACGCAATGGGTCTTCCTGCAGATGTTCAACGCGTGGTACGACGATCATCAGGGCAAGGCTCGTCCCATCGACGAGCTGGTCGCCGAGCTCGAGGCCGGCACGCGTGCCGTGCCGGACGGCCGCTCCTGGAACGACCTGGACGCACTGGAGCGCAGAAAGGTGATCGACTCTGTCCGCCTCGCGTATCTGGACGAGGTGGCGGTCAACTGGAGCCCGGCTCTCGGCACCGTCCTCGCCAACGAGGAGGTCACCGCCGACGGTCGGAGCGAACGCGGCAACCACCCGGTATACAAGCGTCCGCTCGAGCAGTGGATGCTGCGCATCACGAAGTACGCCGAGCGCCTGCTCGGTGATCTCGACGTGCTCGACTGGCCCGAGTCGATCAAGGTCATGCAGCGCAACTGGATCGGCCGGAGCGAGGGCGCCGACATCGTGTTTCCGGTCGAGGAACACGAGGACCTCGGCATCCGGGTGTTCACGACGCGCCCCGACACCGTCTTCGGCGCGACGTACATGGTGCTCGCGCCGGAGCTCGATCTCGTCGACGAGATTGTCGCCAACGAGTGGCCCGTCGATACCCCGCTCGAGTGGCGCGGCACGTTCGGCATCGACGTGTCGCCGGTCGAGGCGGTCGAGGCCTATCGGAACTTCGCGTCCGAGAAGACGGACCTCGAACGGCAGGCCGAGGGGCGTGAGAAGACAGGCGTCTTCATCGGCGCGTACGCGGTCAACCCCGTCAACGACGCTCGGATCCCGATCTTCATCGCCGACTACGTCCTCGCCGGATACGGGACGGGTGCCATCATGGCCGTGCCCGGTCAGGACCAGCGCGACTGGGACTTCGCCGAGGAGTTCGAACTCCCGATCATCCGCACGGTGCAGCCGCCGCCCGACTTCGACGGCGAGGCGTACCTCGGCGACGGGCCCGCGACCAACAGCGGGTTCCTCGACGGCCTGGGCGTGGAGGATGCCAAGCGCAAGATCACCGAATGGCTCGAGGACACGACCAACGGCGCCGGCGCGGTGACGTACAAGCTGCGCGACTGGCTGTTCAGCCGGCAGCGGTACTGGGGCGAGCCGTTCCCGATCGTGTACGACGAGACCGGGTTGCCCGTCGGGCTCCCGGAGTCGATGCTCCCGGTCGAGCTTCCGGAGATGACGGACTTCCAGCCGAGGATCGTCCCCGATGACGAGGAGACGTTGCCGGAGCCGCCGCTGGCGCGCGCCAAGGACTGGGTCACGGTCGAGGCCGATCTCGGCGAGGGTACGAAAACCTACTTCCGCGAGACGAACACGATGCCCCAATGGGCGGGATCCTGCTGGTACTACCTGCGCTATCTCGATCCCACCGACGAGAACCGCATCGTGGAGCCCGACGTCGAGCGCTATTGGATGCGGAGCGAGACCCCCTCGGGCGGTGTCGACCTGTACATCGGTGGCGCCGAGCACGCGGTGCTGCATCTTCTGTACGCGCGGTTCTGGCACAAGGTGCTCTACGACCTCGGTCACGTTTCGACGCCTGAGCCCTTCGCGCGGTTGTTCAATCAAGGCACCATCACGGCGTACGAGTACCTCGACGACCGGGGCGTGTACGTGGCCGCCAACGAGGTCGAAGAACGAGGGGGGAAGTTCTTCTTCGAAGGCAGGGAGGTCACCCGCCAGCAGGGCCGGATGGGCAAGAGCCGGAAGAACGCGGTCGCGCCCGACGACATCTATGCCGACTACGGCGCCGACACGCTCCGCCTCTACGAGATGTTCATGGGGCCGCTCGACGCCAGCCGGCCCTGGAACACGGCCGACATCGTCGGCGTGCACCGGTTCCTGCAGCGGTTCTGGCGCAACGCCGTCGACGAGGAGACGGGCGCGATCCGCGTGTCGGACGCGCCCGCCGACGAGGAGACTCGGCGCGTCCTCCATCGGACGATCGCCGCGGTGCGGGCCGACATGGCGCAGCTCCAGTTCAACACCGCGATCGCGCGCCTGTTCGAGCTGAACAACCGGCTGACGGCGGTGGTGGCGCAGACGGGGGCGGCGGCCCTCGAGGTCGTCTCCGCCATGACGCTGATGCTGGCGCCGCTGGCGCCACACCTCGCCGAGGAGATGTGGGCGCGCCTCGGCCACGCCGAATCGCTCGCGTACGAGGAGTTCCCTGAGCCCGACCCCGCGTACCTTGTCGTCGACGAGGTCGAGATCCCGGTGCAGGTGGACGGCAAGGTGCGCGCTCGCGTGAAGGTGCCAGCCGGTGCGAGCGAAGCCGAGCACGAGGCCGGCGCGCGCGCCGACGAGCGCATCGCCGAGCTCCTGGGGGGCGCCGAAGTTCTGAAGGCGATCGTCGTGCCGGGACGGCTCGTCAACTTCGTCACGAGATAGCAGACCCGTGCCGCGGCGTCTCGACGCACGCGAGCGCGACCTGTTCACGCACGTCCCCGTGCGCGATCTCGATCGTGCCCGCGTGGCGACGATCCCGGTCCTGAGCCCCGGAGTCTCGGGCATGACGCTCGGGCGGTGGATCCTGTTGCGCCGTGGTCACGAGCGCGATGAGGCCCTGATCGCCCACGAGATGGTGCACGTGCGCCAATGGCGGGAGCTGGGCGCCGTCCGTTTCCTTGCCCGCTACCTGCGCGCGTATGCCCGTGGGCGACGACGCGGGCTCGGCCACCGGGACGCCTATGAGGCGATTCCGCTCGAGGCCGAGGCACGCGCCCTCACGGGCCGCTGACGCGCCTCTTCCCCGGAACTGCGTCGTGCGCTACCGTCCGGGCTACCTCGGGTCGTCGGCCCGCGCTTCCCCTCCCGCTTCCTCCGGTCTCTGCCCGCGCGCCTCCGGAGGTAGCCATGTCCGAGCCGTCCCGCACCGACACCGTCGAGCGCGAATCGCGCCACTCCGGCTTCTGGGAACCGGCCGATCGCAGTGAGCGAGAGACTGCGTTCCCGCCGCGGCCCGGACCGTGGGGCGGTCCGCGGGAGCGGTTCGCCGACCGCCTGCGGGAGCTGTGCGGCGACACGCGCGTCGGAATCGTCGCGCTGGTGCTCGTCGCGCTGGCCGCCGGTTTCGTTTGGTACCGGCTCGGCGCCGGTGGATCGCCGTCGTCGCCGCCGGCTCGCCGCGGCCCGACCGCGGGGGCGCCCGCCACGACGGGTTCGGCCACGGCGTCCACCGCGTCGGGCGGCTCGACCGGAGCGGCCCAGAAGGGTGAGCGAGTCACCGTCCACGTCGCCGGCGCCGTGGTGAAGCCGGGCGTGTACGACCTCGGCGCGGGGACGCGGGTGATCGATGCCATCGAGGCCGCCGGCGGCGGCGTTCCCGATGCCGACCTGAACCGGCTCAACCTCGCGGCGAAGATCGCCGACGGCCAGCGTGTGCTGGTGCAGCGCGTGGGCGAGGCGGCTCCGCCTGGCCCGTCCTCCGGCGGAGGCAGTGCCGCCGGGGATGGCGCCGCCGACCCGTCGGCGCTCGTGAACCTCAACAGCGCCACGTCCGCCGAGCTCGAAGCGCTTCCCGGCATCGGGCCCACGCTCGCCGAGGCGATCATCTCCGAACGGGAACGACGGGGCGGCTTCCGGTCCGTGAACGAGCTGCGCGACGTGCGGGGCATCGGCGAGAAGCGCTTCGCAGACCTCCACGACAAGGTGACGATCTGACGCGGGGCCATGGCGCCGGACCGGTCGTCGTGGCGGCGGCCGCCGTCGCCGGAGCACGGGTGGGCGAGGCCCTCGGGGCGGGCCCGGCGATCGCCGTCCTCGCCATGGGCGCGCTGACCGTCCTCGGCACGCTGTTCTTGCCTCGCGGTACGTTGCGCCTCGCGCTCGCCGCGGTCGCGGTGGGGCTGGCTGCGACGGCCCTGATGCAGCGGGCGCTCGACGGCCAGACGCACTCGCCGCTCGCGGCGCCGACCCGTGCGCGCGCCAACGCCACGATGACCGCAACGCTCGCCGCGGACCCGGGCGGTGAGCTCTACCACGCCGAGGTCCTCGTGCGCGTCGCCCGCATCGACGGCCGCGGTGCCGGGCACCGCACGGTGCTCGTCACCGCCGGCGGTGACGCGGCAGCACGGCTGCGCCTGCTCGAGGCCGGTGACGAGGTCGAGGCGTCGGGCTGGTTCCGGCCCCTCACTGGCTACGCCCGCCGGCTCCGGTGGCGACACGCGGTCGCGAGCTTCGACGCCGTAGAGCTGCGGTGGTTCGCGCCGGCGTCCTCGCCGCTGGCTCGAGCGGCCAACGCGCTGCGCGCGCGTGTCCTCGCCGGTGGTCGCCATCTGCCGGCGACGGAGCGGGCACTGGTTGCCGGCTTTCTGCTCGGCGACACGCGGGAGCTCGGCCGTGCCGTCGAGGAGCAGTTCCGCGCGTCGGGCCTCACGCACCTGCTCGCGGTCTCGGGGGCGAACGTGGCGTTCGTCCTCGCGCTCACCAGGCCGCTGGTACGCGGCCTGGGTCTACGGGCGCAACTCCTCGCCGGTCTCACGGTGCTGGTGCTGTTCGGGACGATGACTCGCTGGGAGCCGTCGGTGCTGCGGGCGTGCGTCATGGCGGCGTGTTCGATGACCGCGCTGTTCCTCGGCCGCCCCACGGCCGGCGTCCGCCTTCTCGCGCTCGCCGTCGTCGCGCTCGTGCTCGCCGATCCGTTCCTCATCCACTCCATCGGCTTCCTCCTCTCGTGCGGCGCCAGCGCGGGGATCGCGTTCCTCGCCGCGCCGATCACGGCCCGGCTCCGCGGGCCGCACTGGCTCCGGGAGCCACTCGGCGTCACGCTGGCGGCGCAGATCGGCGTGGCGCCGGTCCTCGTTCCCGTGTTCGGGTCGGTGCCGCTCGCCGCCCTCCCGGCCAACCTCATCGCGGCGCCCGTCGCCGGGCCGCTCACCGTGCTCGGCCTCGTGACCGGGGTCGCCGGCGGGGCGGTCGAGTCGTGGTCGCCCGGCTCGGCCGCGCTGCTCCAGGCGCCGACCGGCCTCCTCGCCCAGGCCATGCTGCGCATCGCAGACGTGTTCTCGCGGCTTCCCATCGAGGTCGACGGTCGGGCCGCGATGGCGCTGATCGCGATGGCCGCGCTGCTGGGAGCGGCACGGCTGTGGTCGGCACGCCGCCATAATCTCCGAGTCGATGCAATTTCGTCTCGGTGACCGCGTGTACGACGTCGCCGATCGCACGCTGGTCATGGGCATCCTGAACCGGACGCCCGACTCGTTCTTCGATGGGGGAGAGACGTTCTCGCTCGACGCGCTGCTGCGACGGGCCGAGTTGCTCGTCGCGGACGGCGCCGATGTGCTCGACATCGGGGGAGTGAAGGCGGGTCCGGGGCCGGTCGTCAGCGAAGCCGAGGAGCTCGACCGGGTCGTTCCGGCCATCGAGACGGTACGTGCCCGATTCGACGCGCCGTTGTCCGTGGACACGTGGCGCTCCGGGGTGCTGCGGGCTGCGTGCGCAGCCGGCGCCGTGCTCGGCAACGACATCAGCGGGTTCGCCGACCCCGAGTACCTGCAGGCGGCGGCGACGTTCGGGGCGTCCGTCGTCGCCACGCACATCCGCCTGGCGCCGCGTGTTCCCGATCCCGAGCCCCGCTACGACGACCTGCTCGGCGAGGTGCGCGCGTTCCTGGCCGCCCGCGCCGGCGCCGCCGAAGCCGCCGGTCTCGCGCGAGAGCAGATCGCGCTCGACGCCGGGCTCGATCTCGGGAAGACGCCTGCGCAGAGCGCGCTGCTGCTCCGCGAAAGCGAGGCCCTCGCATCCCTCGGCTACACACTGCTGTTGTCGGCCTCGAACAAGCGCTTCCTAGGAGATCTCCTCGGACTCGCCATCGACGCTCGGCGGGACGCGTCGCTGGCCGCGGCGGCGTACGGCGTGATGAACGGATGCCGGATCGTGCGCGTGCACGATGTTGCCGGATCGGTCAGGGTGTGCCGCATGATCGAGGCCGTGCGCGTCGCCGAGCGAGGAGAGGCACGCGTCTCTTGAGCGCGCCGGTCTACCTGCTGAGCGGCTCCGATCCCGTCCTGCGCGGCGAGGCGCTCGAGCGTCTCGTCGCCGAGTTGATCGGCGACGACGACCGCTCCCTCGCCGTCGAGGAGTTCGCGGTGCCGGGACGGGCTGCGCCCGGCGAGGGTGAGACCGACGCGCCGAGCGGCGCCCAAGGCCGGGAGGAGGTCGTCGCGGCGGCGCTGAACGCAGCGCAGAGCCCGCCGTTCATGACCGGGCGGCGAGTCGTCGTGCTCCACGAAGCCGGCAACCTGGGTTCCGGCGACGTCGCGCCTCTGATCGCCTACCTCGACCGGCCGCTCGATACCACCGCGCTCGTCGTCGTCGCCGGCGGCGGCCGCCTCCCGAGGAGCTTCGCAGACGCGTTGAAGGCCGCGAAGGCCGTGAAGGTCGGCCCCGAAGTCGAGAAGACGTCCGACGTGCTGGCGCAGCACCTCGCGGACGCGGGGATCGAGCTCCGCTCCGCCGCCGCCAAGCTCGTGACCAGCCACCTCGGCGAGGACGCGGGCCGTGTGCCGCAGCTCGTCGAGCTGCTGGCGTCGGCTGCCGGGCCCGGCGCGACGCTCGACGTCGCCGACGTCGAGCCGTACCTCGGCGACGCCGGTCCGGTGCCCAACTACCAGCTCACCGGCGCGATCGAGGCGGGCGACATGGCAGGCGCGCTCGCGACGCTGCGCCGGATGCTCACCGCGCCCGGACCGGGACAGTCGCGTCCGATGCACCCCCTCCAGGTGATCGGCACGTTGCACTCGTACTACCGCAGGGTCGCGACCCTCGATGATCCCCGCGTGCGCAGTCCACGCGACGCGGTGGCGGCGCTGGACGGCAGAATCAAGGAGTACCCGGCGCGCAAGGCGCTCGACCAGGCGCGCGCCCTGCAGAGTGACGGCGTCCGCACGGCCTTCGATCATCTCTTCACCGCCGACCTCGACATCAAGGGCGCGCGTGCGATCCCCGAGGACGCCGTGCTGGAGGTGCTCGTCGCCCGGCTCGCCGCCCTGTCGGGCCGGGCCCGGGGAGGGCCGATCCGGCGCGGCCGCAGCCGCAGCCGCCGTTAGCTCGAACCCGTCTTCGCCGCCCGCTTCATCAACCGGGAGGTGCGGCGGGCAGCCTGGTTCCTGTGCACGACACCCTTGCCGGCCGCCTTGCCCAGGCGCCTCTGGGCCGCCCGGACCCGGTCGGCGGCGTCCTCGGTGCCCGCCTCGAGGCCCTCGGCGGCCCGTTTGATGCGGGTCTTGAGCTCAGAGCGCGCGACCTTGTTCCGCATCCGCCGCCGGTCGTTCTGGCGGTTCCGCTTCATCTGGCTCTTGATGTTCGCCATGCGCGTCTCGAGATCTGCCTTCGGTCCGGGACCGGGTCAGGCTAGCAGCGATTCGGTCCCGAACCGATCTCGCGGTGCGTGAGAATGGGAGGCGAATGATCCCCCTGGAATCGCAGCGTGCCCTCGCGATCATCAGCCACGTCGACCACGGGAAGTCGACGCTCGCCGACCGCTTCCTCGAGCTGACCGGCGCCGTCGACCCCCGGGAGATGCGCGCCCAGTACCTGGACACCATGGACCTCGAACGGGAGCGGGGGATCACGATCAAGGCGCAGAACGTACGGCTGTACTGGAAGGACCACGTCCTTCATCTCATCGACACGCCCGGGCACGTCGACTTCAGCTACGAGGTGTCCCGCAGCCTGGCCGCCTGCGAAGGGGTCGTGTTGCTCGTCGACGCGTCGCAGGGCATCGAGGCGCAGACGCTGGCGAACGCCTACCTCGCGATCGAGCACGACCTCACCGTCGTTGCCGCGGTCAACAAGATCGACCTGCCCGTTGCCGACCCCGATCGGGTCGCGGGCGAGATCGAGCGCGTCATCGGCATTCCGGCCGAGGACGTCCTCCGGATCTCGGCCAAGACCGGGGAGGGCGTGCCCGGGCTGCTCGACGCCGTCGTCGAGCAGATCCCGGCGCCATCAGGCGATCCCGACGCGCCTCTGCAGTCGCTGATCTTCGACTCCTACTACGACCCGTATCGCGGCGTCGTCAGCGCGGTGCGCGTCTTCAACGGCGAGCTCGTCTCGGGCGCCCGTCTCCGGTACCTCCAAGCCGAGGCGGTGCGCGACGCCGAGGAGATCGGTGTCCGCCTTCCCTCACCGACCCCCGTGGCGAGTCTCGGTCCCGGCGAGGTCGGCTACCTGATCGCCGGGATCAAGGACGTCGCGCAGGCACGCGTCGGCGAGACGGTCACGACCGCGTCTCACCCCGCGCCCCCGCTCGAGGGGTACCGAGACCCCAAGCCGATGGTGTTCTGCGGGCTGTATCCCGTCGACGGAGACGCCTACGCCGACCTTCGGGAGGCTCTCGAGAAGCTACGCCTCAACGACTCGTCGTTCACGTACGAGCCCGAGACGTCGGGCGCGTTGGGCTTCGGGTTCCGGTGCGGGTTCCTCGGGCTCCTGCACATGGACATCATCCGCGAGCGACTCGAGCGCGAGTACGGCGTCGACCTCGTCGCGACCGCGCCGAACGTCGAGTACGTCGCAAACGTCACGGACGGCGGCGTCGAGGTCGTCGACAACCCGTCGGCGATGCCGCCGCCCAACCGGGTGGAGTCGATCGAGGAGCCATACGTGATGGTCACGATGCTGGCGCCGGCGGAGTACGTCGGCACCCTCATGGACCTCGCGCAGTCACGGCGCGGTGAGACGAAGAAGATGGAATACCTGTCCGAGGACCGGGTCGAGCTCGTCTACGAGGTGCCGCTGGCCGAGATCGTCCTCGACTTCTTCGATCAGCTGAAATCGCGCACCCGCGGGTACGCCAGCCTCGACTACGAGCCGGCCGGCTACCGGCGATCCGACCTCGTGAAGGTCGACGTCCTGCTGAACAGCGTGCCGGTGGACGCGTTCTCGGCGGTCATCCACCGCGATCGGGCCTACGAGTACGGGCGGCGCATGACCGAGAAACTACGCGAGCTCATCCCGCGCCAGCTGTTCGATGTGCCGATCCAGGCCGCGATCAGCGGACGCATCATCGCCCGTGAGACCGTCAAGGCCCGGCGTAAGGACGTGATCGCCAAGTGCTACGGCGGCGACGTCACGCGGAAGCGCAAGCTCCTCGAGCAGCAGAAGGCCGGCAAGCGGCGCATGAAGCAGATCGGTCGGGTGGAGGTCCCTCAGGAGGCGTTTGTCGCCGCGTTGCGCCTCGCTGATTAGGGATCCCGCGGCAGGCCGAGAACGCGCTCCCCGACGATGTTGCGCTGGACCTCGGAGGTGCCGCCGCCGATCGTCAACGCGCGCGAGTAGAGAAACCCCTCCGACCAAGTCGAGTCCGGTTCGCCGAACGGGCCCCGGTCGAGGAGCATGCCTCCGGTGCCGGCCAGGTCGAGGGCCAGCGCCATGACGTGCTGGCCGTGCTCGTCCGCGAGGGCCTTGCGCACGGACGTCTCGGGCCCCGGCTCGAGCCCGCGCACCATCGCCGACACGGTGCGCAAGCGCATGAGCCGCAGCACCTCGGACTCGATGTACAGGGCGGCGAGCTTCTGACGGACGACCGGGTCGGCGACACCGCCGTGCGCGCGCACGATGTCGAGGACGGTGTCTGCCGTCGGCCCCCGGCCCCACAGCGCCCCTTCGCCCGAGAGCGACACGCGCTCGTTGCCGAGGGTCACCTTGGCCAGCCGCCAGCCGTCGTTCTCTTTGCCGACGATGTCGCGCGCCGGGATGCGGACGCCGTCGAGGAACACCTCGTTGAACATCGCGGTGCCGTCCATCTGCTTGATCGGCCGCACGGTGATGCCGGGTGCGGACATGTCCACGACGAAGTACGAGATGCCGCGGTGCTGCTCAGCGGTGGCGTCGGTGCGCGCGAGCAGGATGCCGTACTGCGCGACGTGGGCGAGTGTGGTCCAGACCTTCTGGCCGTGCACGACGAATTCGTCGCCGTCGCGCTCGGCGCGGGTCGTCAGCGACGCGAGGTCACTCCCTGCGCCCGGCTCGCTGAACAGCTGGCACCACAGCTCGACGCCGGAGAGGATGCCCGCGAGATAACGCTCCTGTTGTTCTTTCGTCCCGGCGACGAGCAGCGTGGGCCCCGCCCAGCCGATGCCGATCGGGTTCACCGGGCGCGGCGCCCGGGCGGCGCGGAGCTCCTCGTCGACCACGAGCTGTTGGATCGGTCCCGCATCGAGGCCGTACGGCTTGGGCCAGTGCGGGGCGACGAAGCCGGCCTCGGCCAACCTCACGTTCCAGTCGGGTGGGAACCGCCCCTCGGGCGCGTGCTTGCGCAGGAAGGCTCGGACCTCGTCCCGGTAGGTCGCCGCCTCCGCCGGCAGATCGAAGTCCATTCGAGGCAGGCTACCGGTGCCTTTTCTGCCCGCCCCGGGGCTTCGGTGATCCGGCGGGGGGCACGGGTCCGAATCACAGACACGCGATGGACGGGATCGGGGACGTGAGGACGGGAGAGCTCCGGGTCGCGAGTGATGCCCAGCTCGTGGTGGCGATCGGGCGGTTCCGCCACGAGGCGCTGTCGGAGGTCTACCGGCGCCACGCGCCGGCCGCCTTCGGGCTCGCCCGCCGTATCGTCGGTGACCGAGCGCTCGCCGAGGAGGTCGTCCAGGAGGTGTTCCTCCGGCTGTGGAACACACCGGACCGCTTCGACGGCGCCCGCGGGTCGCTCCGCACGTTTCTGTTGACCCAGACGCATGGTCGCAGCGTGGACGTGGTCCGGGCGGAGGCGTCGCGTCGAGCGCGGGAAGAGCGCGAGGCGCGCCTGAGCTCCGAGAGCGGCTACGACCTCGAGCGCGAGGTGTTCGATCTCACGCAGGCCGAGCACGTACGCGACGCGCTCGAGCGACTGAGTGACGGCGAGCGACGCGCCATCGAGCTCGCCTACTTCGGCGGTCACACCTATCGGGAGGTCGCTGTGGTTCTCGGCGAGCCCGAGGGCACGGTCAAGAGCCGGATCCGGTCGGGGCTCGGCCGGCTCCGAGACGCGCTGGTCGAGAGCGGGATGTCGGGGCCGTGGCGCGAGAGCTGAGCCCTCAGGAGCTCGAGGAGCTCCTCGGCGCTTACGCGCTCGACGCCGTCGACGACGACGAGCGCGAACAGGTCGAGGCGTACCTGGAGCGCACGCCGTCGGCGCGTTCGCTCGTCGCCGAGTTCCGGGAGACGGCGGCGCTGCTGTCGCACGGCGGGACCGAGGCGCCGGCCGGGTTGTGGGAGCGCATCGCACAGACACTCGAGGAGGAGCCCCCCCGCCTGGCGACCCCGCCCCCGGCGGAGGTGGTGAGGCTCGAATCCCGGCGCGCCCGGCTCGGACGCCGGATCGCGGTGGCCG
This sequence comes from Acidimicrobiia bacterium, assembly GCA_035316025.1. GTDB lineage: Bacteria > Actinomycetota > Acidimicrobiia > IMCC26256 > JACDBD01 > JALZAA01. The sequence goes on along the minus strand of DATFXL010000075.1, from coordinate 9,801 downwards.
CCGCGGTCGCGGCCGCCGTCCTCGCCGTCGTGGTGCTGAGCGTGAAGGTCGTGCAGCAAGGCGATCGCATCGACGACCTCGAGCGCAGCGCCGGCTCGGGCGCGGTGCTCGCCGCCGCCGAGACGGCATCGCGGGACCCGAACGCGGTCCGAACCTCGTTGGCGTCGAGCGACGGCACCGTCGAGGCGCGGGTCGTGTACCTGCCGGACGGGGACGGCTTCCTGGTCCAGGACAACCTGCGGGCCCTGCCGCCGGACCGCACGTATCAGCTCTGGGCGCTGATGGACGACGCCCAGCCCGCCCGTCCGATCTCGGCCGGCGTGCTGGGGCCGGACCCCGGAGTCACCGCCTTCCGGGTGCACGGCCCGGTCGTGGCGTTCGCGATCACGGACGAGCAGGCGCCCGGGGTGGCATCGACGACCAACCAGCCCGTGGCCCAGGGCATGGTGCACTGAGGCGGGCCGCCCGATCGGTCCTGGCACTCGGTAGAATCGAGTGCTAACAGGCGAGCACCCGGGGTCGGTCCGCGCACGGCGGGGGCCGGTCCTGGTCCGGCATCGGGAGCGGGGAGCTCTGCGCGCTGAGCTCCTGGACCACGAGGCCGGAGAGATCGTGAGGTCGAGACCGATGGCATTCGTGGAGCCGATGGACCTGGACGAACGCAAGGCCGCGATCCTGCGCGCCGTCGTCGAGGAGTACATCGAGACGGCGGAGCCCGTCGGTTCCCAGCGCGTCGCCCGAACCCGCAAGCTGGGCGTGTCGAGCGCGACCGTCCGCAACGACATGACCGTGCTCGAGCACGAGGGGTACGTCACGCAACCGCACACGTCCGCGGGCCGGATACCTACCGACCTGGGCTACCGCTACTTCGTCGACCACTTCACCAAGGAAGGGGCGCTGCGGGTAGCCCACCAGCGGGCGGTAGCGGAGTTCTTCGCGACCGCGCATCGAGCGCTCGAGGACCTGCTGCACGAGACGAGCCAGCTGCTCTCCCGCGTCACCGACCACACCGCGATGGTCGTCGGTCCACAGCCAGAGGTGGCCCATATCCGCAGCGTCCAGCTCGTGACATTGCACCCGGGCGTCGTGCTCGCGGTGGCCGTGCTCTCGAACGGCGCGGTCGAGAAGTTCACGCTCGAGCTGCCCGACCAGCCTGACGAGGCGCAAGTCAGCGCGACGGCAGCCGCCTTCGAGGCGCACTGGAGCGGCTGCGCGTTCAACGATCTACCTCAGCTCGCGCCGTCGGGCGACGACGCCGTCGACGCGCTGGCGCGCGGCGTCCAGGCCGGGTTCGCACAGCTCGTCGGCGAACGGCCGATGGAGATGCTCTACGTCGGGGGCACGAGCCGGCTCGCGGCCGAGCACGAATCGTTCGCAACGGCGGAGAGCGCCGCGCATCTCCTCGAGCTGCTCGAGCACCAGGTCGTCGTGGTCTCACTCGTGCGGAACCTGCTCGATCAGGGCGTGAGCGTGAGCATCGGCTCGGAGAACGAGATCGAGGAGCTCCGTGACTGCGCGATCGTCCTCGCGCCGTACCAGGTCGAAGGCGAGCCCGCCGGCACCGTCGGTGTGCTCGGGCCCACTCGCATGGACTATCGCCTGACGATCGGGGCGGTCGCGGCGGTATCGCAGCAGCTCGGACGCCTCCTGACTCGGGTGGACTGACGTGCCTCGCAGCTACTACGAGGTGCTCGGCGTGTCGCCGCAGGCGACCGAAGCCGACATCAAGCGCGCCTACCGCGCCCTCGCCCGCCGGTACCACCCCGACTCCCATCCCGACGACCCCGACGCCGAGGCCCGCTTCAAGGACGTCACCGTCGCGTACGAGACCCTCCGCGATCCTGAACGCCGGCGCCGCTATGACATGTTCGGAGAGGACGGCGCGAGCGCGGCGGGGTCCGGCGCCCCCACGGGCGACGCCTTCGGCCTCGGCGACCTGTTCGACGCCTTCTTCGGTGGCGACGCCTTCGGCGGCCGCCGGGGGCCGGCAGGACCGGCCCGGGGCCACGACGCCGAGGTCCCCGTCCAGCTCACGCTGCGCGACGCCGCCTTCGGCGTCGTCCAGACGGTGGAGGTCCGGCTGCCCGTCACCTGTGAGCGCTGTGACGGGTCGGGGTGCGAACCGGGAACGCATCCGTCCCGCTGCGATATGTGCGGTGGGACGGGCGAGGTGCGCCAGGTGCGCCGCTCGATCCTCGGGCAGATGGTCACTGCGTCCCCGTGCCCCGCCTGCGACGCCACCGGCCAGCGGATCCTGACCCCGTGCCGCGACTGCCGGGGCGAGGGTCGCGTGCACGCGCTCCGCCGGATCGACGTCGAGGTGCCGGCCGGCGTCGACACCGGGCAGCGCCTCCGCCTGCCCGAGCGCGGACCGGCGGCGCCGCGCAGCGGGATCCCCGGCGACCTGTACGTGAACATCGCCGTCGCCCCGCATCCCGAGTTCGAACGTCACGGCAACGACCTGCTGCACGCGCACCGGCTCCCGTACACGCAGGCTGCACTCGGCGCCGCGTTCACCCTGGAGACGCTCGACGGCGACGAGGAGGAGATCGACGTCCCGCCGGGCGCACAACCGGGCCAGGTGCTCCGGCTCAAGGGCAAGGGCGTACCGTCTCTGCACGGTCGCCGCCGGGGAGACCTGCTCGTTCGCCTCGACGTCGAGATCCCGGAACGGCTGCGTCCCGAGGAGGAGGAGCTGCTGCGACGGCTGGCGGAGCTCCGCGGCGACGAAGTCGCCGCGCCCGATCGCGGATTCTTCGAGCGGGTGCGCTCCGCCTTCCAATAGTGGCCGGGTTCGCGGCTAGGTACCCGGCGGTCGCGCACACCTTCGTCCCGGCGCTGGACGACGACGTCACTCTCGACGACGAAACCGGGCACCATCTCAGCCGTGTGCGGCGACTGCGACCCGGTGACGTGCTCACCGCCGCCGACGGCCGCGGCACCTGGCGCCCGTACGAGGTCACTCGGGTCACGCCGGGCTCTGTCGACGTGCGCGCCCACGACGCGCCCGTCGTCGAGCCGCGCCTCACCCCGCGCCTCGTCGTCGCGTTCGCCCTCACGAAGGGAGCCAAGCCCGACCTCGTCGTGCAGAAGCTCACCGAGCTCGGTGTCGACGGCGTCGCCGTGCTGGCTGCGCGGCGCTCGGTCGCGCAGTGGAGCGACGAGCGAGCCGGCACCGCCGTCGCCCGTCTGCGGCGGATCGCACGCGACGCGGCGGCGCAATGCCGCCGGGCCCGGGTGCCGGAAGTCGACGGTGTGCGGCCGGTCACGGAGCTACGGGGCCGGCCCGGGCTCGTCGTCGCCGATCCGGGCGGCGACGGGGCCGACGTGCTGGCGGTGCCCGCGGATGGGGAGTGGGTGCTCGTCGTCGGCCCGGAGGGCGGGTTCGACCCCGACGAGGCGGCCGCGCTCGAGGGCGACCGCGTGTGCCTGGGGCCGCACGTCCTCCGGGCCGAGACCGCAGCCATCGCCGGGGCCGCCGTGCTGACCACATGGCGTGCACCAATCGCCCGACCGTCGGCGTGATGCGCGCACTTCGCGCGATCGCCTGCCTCCAGGGGCCACCGACGGTGTTGGTGGCGACGGAGAGTGGTAGATTGCCGGCCTCTGAGAGGCGGGCGAGTGAGCAGCGAGAGGGGGAGGCTGTGAGCCGGAGCGAGGCGATGGTGGGAGAGCGGCTGCGCTCGATCCGGCGCCAGAAGGGCCTGTCGCTCCACGACGTGGAGGCGTGCTCGCGCATGGAGTTCAAGGCATCCGTCCTCGGGGCCTACGAGCGGGGCGAGCGCGCGATCTCCGTGCCCCGCTTGCTGCGCCTCGCCGAGATCTACCAGGTGCCCGGCGACCAGCTGCTGCCCCGGACGACCGACGTCGATGCGGACTTCACGCACCGTGACGGCGCCTTCGAGGAGTCCTTCACCATCGACCTCGAGCGGCTGCGCGACCTCGACGATGCCGAGGCGTCCGTGCTCTCGCGTTATGCCAAGACGATCCAGCTGCAGCGCCAGGACTTCAACGGCCGGCTGCTCACCATCCGACGCGATGACCTGCGGGTGCTCGCCGCCGTGCTCGGTCGCCGGGCCGAGGAGCTCGCACGACGGCTCGACGAGCTCGGGCTGCGCGCCGAGAGCTGAAGCGGTTCTCGACCGAGCGCGCCACGCCCAGGGCTACCATCTGGCCGACGTGGCCTCACCGTCGCCGACTCAGGTCAAGATTCTCGTCCCGGGCAACCATCTGATGGTGGGGCTCCTCGGCCAGCGTGACGAGCTGTTGCGACTCGTCGAGGGTTCCTTCCCGGTCGAGATCCACGTCCGCGGCAACGAGATCACCGTGACGGGGGACCCGGCCGAAGCCGAGCGGGTGGGGCGGCTGTTCGAGGAGATGGTGATCCTGCTCGAGCAGGGCCACAGCCTCGACACCGAGGGCGTCGGACGCAGCATCGAGATGCTCAAGGCCGACCAGCGTCCCACCGAGGTGTTCACGACCGAGGTGCTCCGCGGCCGCAAGAGCGTCCGGCCGAAGACCTCGGGCCAGAAGGCGTACGTCGATGCCGTCCGCGATCACACCGTGACCTTCTGCATCGGCCCTGCCGGGACCGGCAAGAGCTATCTCGCGGTGGCGTTGGCGGTGCAGGCGCTCCAGGCGAAGGCCAGCAACCGCATCATCCTCACGCGCCCGGCGGTCGAAGCGGGGGAGCGGCTCGGCTTCCTCCCCGGCGACATCCTCGCCAAGGTCGACCCGTACCTGCGCCCCCTCTATGACGCGCTGTACGACATGCTCGAGCCCGAGGTCGTCACACGGCTGATGGACCGGGGCGTCATCGAGGTGGCGCCGCTGGCGTTCATGCGTGGCCGCACCCTCAACGACTCGTTCATCATCCTCGACGAGGCGCAGAACACCACGCCCGAGCAGATGAAGATGTTCCTCACCCGCCTCGGCTTCGGGTCGCGCATCGTGGTGACGGGCGACGTCACCCAGATCGACCTTCCCGAGGGGCGTGGCCGCTCCGGCCTGCTCGTCGTCCGGGACGTCCTCGAGGGCATCGACGGCCTCGCCTTCGTCGAGCTCGGGTCGGCCGACGTCGTCCGTCACAAGATCGTCCAGGACATCGTCGACGCCTACGCGCGCGACGAGAAGGGCCGATGACGAGCCGCGCGACGTTTGACCGGGCCCGGGGGGTCCGAGGGCTCACGGCGCCGGGCCAGCACGGCTCTTCCGGCCGAGCCCCTGCTCGCCTCCCTCGCTCCGCTCGGTCGGCTCGGGTGTCCGACCCGGGTCTCGGCCGGGCCGGCACGACTGCCCGGCGCCGGGCCCTCGACCGCCCGGACCCTCCTCGCCGATGAGGACTGTCTTCGGGGCCGACGAGCAGTCGGACGTGGAGGTCGACGTGCTCCGGTGGGTGCGGTTGGCGCGCATGGTGCTCGACGAGGAACGGGTGCCGGAGGAGAGCGAGATGTCGGTGATCTTCGTGGACGAGCAGGCGATGGCCGATCTCCACGAGCGCTTTCTCGGCGACCACGAGCCAACCGACGTGCTGGCGTTTCCCATGGACGACGACGTCGCGCCCGGAGGGCGGCAACCGGACCAGGGCGGACGGGGGCCCGGCTCGCCCGCCGAGGCGAGCGACCCGCCCACGGTCATCGGCGACGTGGTCGTGTGCCCGCAGGTGGCGGTGCGCCAGACCGGCGACAAACGATCGGTCGACGACGAGGTGGCGCTCCTCGTCGTTCACGGCGTCCTGCATCTGCTGAACTATGACCATGCCGAGGACCAAGAGTCCGAGGCCATGAGGAAGCGCGAGCGGGAGCTGCTCGCACGATTCCGACAGCTCGAGCGGGAAGCGGGGCAGTGACACCCGGTCCAGATACCGAGGCCCCATGAGCGGAGCTGACTGGCTGCTCGTCGCGGCGATCGTCGTGCTCTTCCTGATCTCGGGCGTGCTCGCCATGAGCGAGACCGCGTTCACACGCATGAGCCGCGTGCGTGCGCTGGCGCTCGAAGAGGAAGGCCGCAGCCGGGCCACCCGGTTGGCGCGGCTGCTCGAACGACCGGAGCGAACGCTCAACTCGCTCCTGCTGGTCATCCTCGTGTGCCAGCTCGTGTCCGCCAACCTCATCGGTGTCCTGCTGGAGCAGAACCTCGGGACGATCGGCTTCGTGGTCGGCATCGTGGTGGAGATCGCAGTCTTCTTCGTGTTCTTCGAGGTCGTGCCGAAGACCTTCGCCATCCAGCACACCGACCGCGCCGCCCTCCTCGTCGCGCCGATCCTCTCGTTCCTGACGAACTTCGCCCCGCTGCGTGTCGTGTCCCGGGCGCTCATCGGGCTCGCCAACGTCGTGCTCCCGGGGCGCGGCCTGAAGGAGGGACCGTTCGTCACCGAAGAGGAGATCCGACAGATGGCGGACGTCGCCGCCGACGAGGAGGCGATCGAGCGGGATGAACGCAGGCTCATCCATTCGATCTTCGAGTTCGGCGACATGGTGGTCCGCGAGGCGATGACGCCGCGTACCGACATGGTGGCGATCGACGCCGACGCCACGATCGAGGACGGCATCACCGCCGCCATCGAGGCTGGCTTCTCGCGGCTCCCCGCCTACGAGGAGTCGACCGACAACATCATCGGCCTCGTGTTCCTCAAGGACCTCGTCTCGCTCGCCCGAGCGAGCAAACGCAACGAGCCCGTCCGCATCGCGCTGCGCGAGGCCGTGTTCGTCCCCGAGCAGAAGCGAGTGGCGGAGCTGCTGCGGGAGATGCAGACGAAGCAGTTCCACATGGCGATCGTGATCGACGAGTACGGAGGAACGTCCGGGCTCGTCACGCTGGAGGACCTGTTGGAGGAGATCGTCGGCGACATCGCGGACGAGTACGACATCGAGGAGCCGACCGTCGAGCGCCTACCCGACGGCGCGTTGCGCGTGCCGGGCGGCACGTCGATCGACGACGTCAGCGACGAGCTCGGAATCGAGCTCCCCGACACGGAGTGGGACACCGTCGGCGGCCTCGTGTTCAACCTGCTCGGCCACGTGCCCGAGGAAGGCGAATGCGTCCGATTCCAAGGTCTCGAGTTCCGCACCGAACGGGTCAAGGGCCGGCGCATCGTCTCTGTGCACATCCGGCCCACGCCGGCCGGCGCCGCCGAGCCCGTCGGCGCGAAGTGACCGGGGAGTTCCGGAGCGGCTTCGTCACGCTCGTCGGCCGGCCGAACGTCGGGAAGTCGACGCTCCTGAACCGCCTCGTCGGTCAGAAGGTCGCGATCGTGTCCGACCGCCCTCAGACGACGCGCACGGCCATCCGCGGCGTCCGCACCACTTCCGATGACCAGATCGTCTTCGTCGACACCCCCGGCCTGCACAAGCCCAGGACCCAGCTGGGCGAGCGGACGAACCAGCGGGCCGAGGCGACGCTCGACGAGGTCGACGTCGTCTGTCTGCTCGTCGAGGCGAACACGCCGATCGGGAGGGGTGACCGGTTCGTCGCCGGGCTCGTCCGGCAGGTCGGCACGCCGAAGCTCCTCGTGGTGAACAAGATCGACCGGGCCGGGAAGCGGGCCATCGCAGAGCACCTGGTCGTCGCCGCTCGCGACCTCGGCGACTTCGACGCCTACGTCCCACTCTCGGCTCGCACGGGGGAGGGCGTCGACGCGCTGCTCGGCGAGATCGAGAACCGCCTCCCGGAAGGGCCGCGCTACTACCCGGAGGGCACGGTGACCGACCAGCCCGACACCTTCGTCGCCGCCGAGCTCGTGCGCGAGAAGCTCCTCGCTGTCGCCCGCGACGAGCTGCCGCACTCGATCACCGTCTCGGTGGACGAGCTGGAGGATGGCGACGACCCCGAGGACGAGATCCTGCGGTTGCGGGCCGAGATCACCGTGGAGCGGGACTCGCAGCGGGGCATGGTCATCGGGCGAGGCGGGCGGGTGCTGCGCGAAGCCGGCACCATCGCCCGCCAGGAGCTCGAAGCCCTGCTCGGCGTGCGTGTGTACCTGGAGACGCACGTGCGCGTGGAGCGCGAGTGGCAGCGACGCGCTCACGCTCTCGACCGCCTCGGGTACTGAAACCGCAGGTCACAGGGCCTGTCCGAGTTGCTCCGGCCGAGAAGGCCGGGGATAGAGTGCGATTTCTGGGTCGCCCGGCCCGCAGGCCGCCCGAGGCACGAGGTCGCCGAGCAATTACCGGACACCTGATCGGAAGACGAGGATGAGGCGCCTCTCGTCGCGCTCCAAGCGATGGGCGGGCCCGGCCGCCGTCCTCGGCGCATTGTCGCTGCTCCTCGCGGCCTGCTCGGCCGAGAACAACGGGCAGAACTCCTTGAAGCCCCGGGGCCCGCAGGCCGAGAAGATCGACAACCTCTTCATCCCGGTCTTCTGGATCTCGGTCGTGATCGGGGTGCTCGTCCTCGGCGCGGTGGTCGTCTTCGCGCTGCACTACCGGTACCGCAGCGGTAGGAACGAGAACCCGAAGCAGATCCACGGCAGCACGCCGCTCGAGATCGGGTGGACCATCGTCCCCGCCCTCATCCTCGCCGCCGTCGCCATCCCCACGATCATCACGATCTTCGACCTGGCCAAGGCGCCCGCGGGGGCCGAGGTGCTGGACGTCCGGGTCATCGGCAAGCAGTGGTGGTGGGAGTTCGAGTACCCGGAGCAGAAGGTGGTGACGGCCAACGAGCTCATCATCCCGGCGGGCCGCCCCGTGAAGGTCGACCTCCGGGCCTGCGACGAGTCGCTTCCCAACAAATGCAACGTGATCCACAGCTTCTGGGTCCCCGAGCTGAACGGGAAGCGAGATGTCGTCCCGGGCCACAACAACTTCACGACGATCGAGGCGAACAAGCCGGGCACGTACCTCGGGCAGTGCGCCGAGTACTGCGGCCTGTCGCACGCGAACATGCGCTTCCGGGTGATCGCGAAAGAACCGCGCGAGTTCGACCGCTGGATCGGCGAACAGCAACAGGGCCCGGCGGTGCCGTTCCAGATCGGCACGGGCGCGCAGCAACAGCCCGCTGGGCCTGCACAGGAGCTCATGAGCACGAAGTTCCAGTGCACGAACTGCCACTCGGTCGGGGACTCGAAGGTCAGCAGCTACGGCCCGAACCTCACCCACCTCGCCAGCCGAACGACGTTCGCCAGCGGCTACTACGAGCTGGCGCGCGACAAGCTCGTCCAGTGGGTGCACAACGCCCCGAGCCTGATCCCGATGCAGTCGGAGCATTGCCGCGAGCCGGGCGAGCCTGCCGGTGGGAGGTGCGTCGGCATGCCCTCCTTCAGCCGCGATACTCCGCCCGGGCAGCCGACGATGACGCAACAGGAGGCCGAGCAGATCGCCGACTACCTCCTGCAACTGAAGTGAACATGGGCGTGGGGGACTCCCGATGACGACCGTCTCCGACACGGTTCAGGCACCGGCCCGCCGGCTGCGCGTGCTGCGCCGCCCGCAGGCGACGACCGGCTTCTGGAGCTGGTTCACGACGATCGACCACAAGAAGATCGGCATCATGTACGGCACTACCGCGCTGGCCTTCTTCGTGATCGGTGGAGTGGAAGCGCTGTTGCTCCGGTTGCAGCTGGCCGGTCCGAACGGCACCTTGCTGACCGCCGCGCAGTACAACGAGCTGTTCACGATGCACGGCACCACCATGATCTTCCTCATGGGGATGCCGCTCGCCGTGGCGTTCGGCAACTACCTGATCCCGCTCCAGATCGGCGCCCGCGACGTCGCGTTCCCGCGCCTGAACGCGTTCGGGTACTGGGGCTTCCTCATGGGTGGCCTGTTCATCTACTCGAGCTTCTTCATCGGCGGGAGCGCG
>DATFXL010000074.1:0-22228 GCA_035316025.1 Acidimicrobiia bacterium | reverse complement strand
GGTGCGCGGCGAGCGCCCGTCCGCAGTGGGAGGTGGTCACGTGGCCTCCGAGCACGAGCGACGCCTCGGAGAGTACGAACGCCAGGTCGGCGAGCTTCAGCAGCAGGCGAAGGCGCTGGAGGAAGAGGTCGTCGTCCTGCGCCGCCGGCTCCAGGACGCTCCGAAGCGGGTCCGCACGCTCGAGGAACGCCTGCTCGAGACGAAGGGTCAGCTGGCCCAGGCCGTCTCGCAGAACGAGAAGCTCTCGGCGACCCTCCGCGAGGCTCGCGAGCACATCGGCGCGCTGCGTGAGGAGGTCGAGAAGCTCACGATGCCGCCGTCGGCCTACGGCACGTTCCTCGACGTCAACGACGACGGTACCGTCGACGTGTTCACCGCCGGCCGCAAGATGCGCGTCGCCCTGCATCCCGAGCTCGACGTCGATGAGCTCCAGCGCGGCCAGGAGGTCGTCCTCAACGAGTCGCTGAACGTGGTGCTGGCGCGCGGCCACGAGGCCGCAGGCGAGGTCGTTACGCTCAAGGAGCTGCTCGACGAGGGCCGCCGCGCGCTGGTCGTGGGCCGCGCCGACGAGGAGCGGGTCTGCGAACTCGCCAGTGGGCTGTTCGGCGAGCGCCTTCGGGCCGGCGACCACCTCCTGATGGAGACGCGTTCGGGCGTGCTCGTCGAGCGTCTGCCCCGTCCGGAGGTCGAGGAGCTCATCCTCGAAGAGGTTCCTGACATCACCTACGCCGACGTCGGCGGCCTCGACGAGCAGATCGACCAGATCCAGGACGCGGTCGAGCTGCCGTACTTGTACGCAGAGCTGTTCCACGAGCACCAGCTGCAGCCGCCGAAAGGAATCCTGCTCTACGGCCCTCCGGGATGCGGCAAGACGCTCATCGCCAAGGCCGTCGCCAACTCGCTCGCCAAGCGTGTGGCCGAGAAGACGGGCGACAGCTCGACGCGCTCGTACTTCCTCAACATCAAGGGCCCCGAGCTGCTCAACAAGTACGTCGGCGAGACAGAGCGCCAGATTCGTCTGATCTTCCAGCGGGCACGCGAGAAGTCCGAGGAAGGCGTGCCCGTCATCGTGTTCTTCGACGAGATGGACTCGCTTTTCCGCACGCGCGGATCCGGGATCTCCTCGGACATCGAGAGCACGATCGTTCCGCAGCTCCTCGCCGAGATCGACGGCGTCGAGAGCCTGAAGAACGTGATCGTGATCGGGGCGTCGAACCGGGAGGACCTCATCGATCCCGCGATCCTGCGGCCCGGCCGCCTGGACGTGAAGATCAAGATCGAGCGCCCCGACCTCGGGGCGGCGCGTCAGATCTTCAGTCGCTACCTGAGCGACGAGCTGCCCATCGCCGAGCACGAGGCGTCCCAGGCGGGCGGGAGACACGAAGCGGTCGACGAGATGATCAATACGGCCGTCGACCGGATGTACTCGGCCGACGACGAAAATCGCTTCCTCGAGGTGACGTACCAGAACGGCGACAAAGAGGTGCTGTTCTTCAAGGACTTCGCGTCCGGGGCGATGATCGAGAACATCGTGCGCCGCTCGAAGAAGATGTCGATCAAGCGACAGATCAGCGGTGGCGCCAAGGGCATCAGCGCGTCGGACCTCGTGGACTCGATCCGGCAGGAGTACCGCGAGCACGAGGACCTGCCGAACACGACGAACCCCGATGACTGGGCGAAGATCTCCGGCAAGAAGGGCGAACGCATCGTCTTCGTTCGCACGCTGCTCGCAGACGACGAGGGTGAGGGCGGCGGTCGGCAGATCGAGCGCGTCACCACCGGGCAGTACCTCTGACCTGCGGCGGCGCGCGGCCGCCGGGGGGACATGTTCGCGGAGGAACGCCAGGTAGGCTGATCCGGTGGCCGTCCCGAAGGTCTGCGGCATCGAGACCGAATACGGCGTCGCGTTGCGGGGAGCGGCGGACGCCAACCCGGTGCTGGCCTCGTCGATGCTCATCAACGCATACGTCGAGCACCGCAAGGTCGGCTGGGACTTCGAGGACGAGTCGCCCGGGCGCGACGCCCGCGGGTTCGCCCGTGAGGGCGCCGCCCCGCCCGAGATCGAAACGCACCTCGTGAACACGGTGCTGACCAACGGGGCGCGCTACTACGTCGACCACGCGCATCCCGAGTACTCGACACCAGAGTGCGCCGACGTGCTCGAGCTGGTGTGCGCGGACAAAGCGGGGGAGCGGATCCTCGCCCGGTCGATGCAGGCGGCGCGCCGGCTCCTCGGCTCGGGCCAGGAGATCGTCGTCTACAAGAACAACACCGACGGCAAGGGCAACTCGTACGGGTGCCACGAGAACTATCTCGTCGACCGGAGCGTCCCGTTCGCCACGCTGGTTCGCCATCTCCTGCCATGGTTCGTGACCCGCCAGGTGTTCACCGGCGCCGGCAAGGTCGGCGGCGAGAACGGGACTGGCCACAGCGGCTACCAGCTGAGCCAGCGGGCGGACTTCTTCGAGGAGGAGGTCGGCCTCGAGACGACGCTCAAGAGGCCCATCGTCAACACGCGCGACGAGCCGCACGCCGACCCGCAGAAGTACCGGCGGCTCCACGTCATCGTCGGCGACGCGAACCTCTGCGAGGTAGCGACATTCCTGAAAGTAGGCGCCACCGCGCTCGTCCTCGCCATGATCGAGGACGACTTCATCGACAAGGACTACTCGATCGCGTCGCCGGTGCCGTCGATGCGGGCGGTGTCGCACGATCCGACGTGTCGCGCCACGGTCGAGCTCGTCGACGGCGGCACGATCAGCGCCGTCGACCTCCAGTGGGAATTCCTGCGGCTGGCGCAGAAGTACGCCGACGATGTCGGCCTGGAGGCCACGGGAGGCGACGATGTCGGCCAGCAAGTGCTGGCGCGGTGGGAGTCGGTCCTCAACGGCCTCGAGCGAGACCCGATGACGCTCGACGGTCAGCTCGACTGGGTAACGAAGCTGAAGCTCCTCGACGCGTACCGGCAACGCGACTCGATCGAGTGGGACGACCCGAAGATGGCGCTGCTCGACCTCCAGTACCACGACGTTCGCCCCGAGAAGTCGCTGTTCGAGCGTCTGGTACGGGCGGGTAAGGTCGAGCAGTTGGTCGAGGAGCCCGATGTGATCATCGCGATGACCGAGCCGCCGCCGAGCACTCGTGCGTACTTCCGGGGCCAGTGCCTCGCGAAGTGGGCCGACGCGGTGGTCGCCGCGAACTGGGACAGCCTCATCCTCGACGTGGGGAGCGATCCGCTGCGGCGCATCCCCATGATGGAGCCGCTGCGCGGAACGCGCGCCCATGTCGAGTCCTTGTTCGAGGAATGCACGACCCCTGCCGAGCTGGTCGCTCGCTTGGCGTCGTAGGAGAACCCCATGCCCGAACGTGAACGCAAGCAGCGCCCGGCGCCCAAGGAACGTGTCGACGAAGAAGTCGAAGAGCTCGCGCCCCCCAAGCAAGGTGAAGAACTGAAGGAAGAGCTCGACGATCTTCTCGACGAAATCGATTCCGTGCTCGAGGAAAATGCGGAGGACTTTGTAAAGAGCTACGTCCAGAAGGGCGGCCAGTAGCTCCGTATAAGCGCCTCGATGTAGCTGCGCGGGCGTTGCAGGGCAGGCGGCGTAGGCCGGGATGCCCTTTGTGGCGCGTTCGCTGAGAATTCGCCCGTGTAGGCTCGCTCGTCGATGAACGAGCGCCCGCTTCCGATGTTCGGGCCCGGATCCGATCCCGGACCATCGTTCACGGAGTTGCTCCGGCGCACCTCACCGCCCGATGCCGCGACACCGCTCGCAACCGGTGGGCAGCAAGCGCCGGCGGACATCGCGCACGGGACGACCGTCGTCGCGATCCGCTTCGGCGAAGGCGTCGTCCTCGCCGGCGATCGGCGGGCCACGGCCGGCTTCGCCATCGCCAGCCGGCGCATCGAGAAGGTCTTCGCAGCCGACGAGCACTCCGGCATCGCGTTCGCCGGGGCGGCGGGGCCTGGCAACGACATGGTCCGCCTGTTCCAGACCCAGCTCGAGCACTACGAGAAGATCGAGGGCGAGTCCCTTTCGCTCGAAGGCAAGGCGAACCAGCTCGCTCAGATGGTCCGGGCGAACCTGCCCGCAGCCATCCAGGGGCTCGTCGTGGTGCCGCTCTTCGCCGGGTACGACGAACGGCGGAGCCGGGGCCGGGTGTTCAGCTTCGACGTCGCCGGCGGCAAGTACGAGGAGACCGACTTCCAGGTCAACGGTTCGGGCGGCGTCCACGCCAAGAACTGGATCAAGGCGCAGTGGCGCGAGGGCCTGATGGCCGACGAGACCATCGACCTCGCGATCCGCTCGCTGTTCGCAGCCGCCGATGAGGACACCGCGACCGGTGGACCGGACCTCGTGCGCCGCATCTTCCCGACGGTGGCCGTGGTCGACGCCGATGGGTTCCGGCTCATGACCGACGAGGAGGTCGAGCCACGCGCCACCGCGCTGCTCGGCGGTCGAGAGGAGGGCGCCGGCCAATGACGATGCCCTTCTACGTCTCGCCCGAGCAGGTCATGAAGGACCGCGCCGACTATGCGCGCAAGGGCATCGCGCGCGGCCGGAGCCTCATCGCGCTCGAGGCTGCCGACGGCATCGTCATCGTGGCCGAAAACCCGTCGCGCACCTTGTTCAAGATCAGCGAGATCTACGACCACATCGCGTTCGCCGGCGTCGGGAAGTACAACGAGTTCGAGATGCTGAAGATCGCCGGAGTACGGCACGCCGACCTCAAGGGGTACGCATACTCCCGCGAGGACGTCGCGGCGCGCTCGCTCGCGAACGCGTACGCGCAGACGCTCGGGCAGGTGTTCACCCACGAGATGAAGCCGTACGAAGTCGAGATCCTGGTCGCGCAGGTCGGTGACACACCCGAAAGCGACGAGATGTTCCACATCCTGTACGACGGCACCGTGATGGACGAAGAGGGCCATACGGTCCTCGGCGGACAGGCGGACACGATCGCGGACACGCTCGAGAACCGCTATCAGCCGGGTCTGAGCGTCGACGACGCGATTCGCCTCGGCGCCTCGGTGCTGGGCGACAGCAACGGGCAACCGCTGTCACCCGATCAGCTCGAGGTGGGCGTGCTCCAGCGGGGCGTGCGGGGACGTGCCTTCCGTCGGGTGAAGGGCGACGAGCTGGGTCGGCTTCTCGCCGCCTGAGCGGCGAACCGTCAGCCGAGGCGCGCGTACAGCACGATCGGCGCCGCCGCCGCCGCCACGAGAGCGGCGACGGCCGCACCCCGTGCCCAAGCGCCACGGGTTCTCTTCGTACCGCCCCACTCCCGCGGCGCGGCGAGGGCGTCGTCGACCTCGGACGCCAGCACCACGAGCTGCGCGTCGTCCATCTGGTCCGCAGGGACATACACCTCGACCCGGGCGAGGTCCCCGACGGTCAGGGCGTACGGGCCATCGACAGGGCCTCGCAGCTCGGCGTCGATGCCCTCGGAGCGCAGCCGTGCATTCAGCACGTGAGCCGAGAACGACCCGCTGACCCAGGTGAGGCGCTCCATCGGGACCACCCGTGAATCCTACGACCGTGGGTGGCGCCCTCCCGACGCGACCGGAAGAGCACCTACTCATGTCGGAGCCACAACCGGTCCGGAAACCGCGTTTCGGGCCGGTACGCTCGGCGGATGGAGCGCCGCATCTTCGGCCTCGAGAACGAGTACGGGGTCACGTGCACCCTGCGGGGGCAGCGGCGCCTCAGCCCCGACGAGGTCGCGCGCTACCTGTTCCGGCGGGTCGTGTCCTGGGGCCGGTCCAGCAACGTCTTCCTCGAGAACGGCGCCCGGCTGTACCTCGACGTCGGAAGCCACCCCGAGTACGCCACGCCGGAGTGCGACTCCATCGACGACCTCGTCGTCCACGACAAGGCCGGGGAGCGAATCCTCGAGGGCCTGGTCCGCAGCGCCGAGCAGCGCTTGCGGGAGGAGGGCATCCGGGGCGAGGTCTTCCTCTTCAAGAACAACACCGACTCGGCCGGCAACTCCTACGGCTGTCACGAGAACTATCTCGTCGAACGCGACGGCGACTTCGCCAAGTTCACTGACGTCCTGATCCCGTTCCTCGTGACGCGCCAGGTGTACGCCGGCGCCGGCAAGGTGCTCCAGACCGCGCGCGGCGCGATGTACTGCGTGAGCCAGCGGGCCGAGCACATCTGGGAAGGCGTGTCGAGCGCCACCACCCGGTCACGGCCGATTATCAACACCCGCGACGAGCCCCACGCCGACGCCGAGCGCTTCCGCCGACTCCATGTGATCGTCGGCGACTCGAACATGAGCGAGTACACGACGTTCCTCAAGATCGGCGCAACGTCGGTCGTGCTCCGCATGCTCGAGGAGGACGCGAGCCCGTGGCGCGACCTGACACTCGAGAACCCGATCCGCGCCATCCGCGAGATCAGCCACGATCTCACGTGCCGGCGCCGGGTGCGTCTGGCCAACGGGCGCGAGCTCTCGGCGATCGAGATCCAGTCCGAGTACCTGACGCGCGCCCTACGGTTCGCGAAACGGCGGGGCCTCGCACCCCTCGAGGAGCAGGCGTTGCGCATGTGGGAGCACGCCATGACTCGCCTCCAGGCCGATCCGCTGTCGCTCGACACGGAAGTCGACTGGGTCATCAAGTACCACCTCATCGAGGCGTACCGGAAGCGTCACGACCTGCCGCTGACGCATCCGCGCATCGCGTTGCTCGACCTCTCGTACCACGACGTCACCCGAGCGCGCTCGCTCTACTACCTGCTCGAACGGCGCGGGCAGCTCCAACGCACTGTGCGCGACAGCGAGATCGAGACCGCGGTGACCACTCCGCCGCAGTCCACGCGAGCCCGACTCCGCGGCGCCTTCATCAAACGGGCCAAGGAGCGCAAGCGCGACTACACGGTCGACTGGGTACACCTGAAGCTGAACGACCAGGCGCAGCGCACGGTGCTGTGCAAGGACCCGTTCAAGGCGCGCGACGACCGCGTCGAGCGGCTGATCTCGTCGCTGTAGCGAGGCTGAGACCGGGCGCCGCCACCGCCGGTGCCCGCCCTTCGGCGCCGTTCGCGTCCGGTCCCATCGGCGCGATCGCTCCTAACCTCACCACATGCCGTCGTTCCGCACCGGGAAGGTCACGACGCTGCTGATGGAGCGGCCGGGCCTGCAGCGGGTGGAGGTCGACCTCGGCCAAGGCAACGAGCGCGCCTACGTACTCACGCAGCTCACCGGCAACGTCGCGGTGGGGGACCGGGTCGTGGTGAACACGACGGCGGTGGAGCTGGGGCTCGGGACGGGCGGCTGGCACGTTGTGCACTGGAACCTCGAGCGGGAGCGGTGGGCGGAGCGCGGCCCCGGGCACGTCATCAAGGGCCGATACACCAGCCTGCAGGCCGACGTCGGGAGCACCGAGGAGCACCTCGAAGAACTGGCCGAGGTCGAGTCGATCGCCGGCATGCCGGTGGTGGCGGCGGCGCTGCACAGCCAGCTGCCGGCGGCGGCGGTGGCGTTCAAGGACCGTGCCCCCGACCGCCGCCTCGCGTACGTGATGACCGACGGGGCCGGACTCCCGCTCGCGCTGTCGGACCTGGCGTTCGGGCTGAGACACCAGCGGCTCGTCGACGCCACGATCACTTGCGGCCACGCCTTCGGGGGCGACTACGAGGCGGTCTCGATCTTCTCGGCGCTCGCCGTTGCCCGGCACGCGGCCGGCGCCGACGCCGCCGTCGTCGCCATGGGCCCCGGCATCGTCGGCACGAACACGCGGCTCGGCTTTTCGGGGATGGAGGTCGGGGGGATCCTCGACGCGGCGGCGGCCCTCGACGGACGGCCGATCGCGTGCCTGCGCGTCTCGTTCGCCGACCCGCGGCCGCGCCACGTCGGGCTGTCGCACCACACCCGGACCGCATTGCGGCTCGCATGCCGTGAACGCGTGACCGTCGCCGTGCCCCGTCTCGGTGATACCGAGGATGCCCGTCTGCGCGCCGACCTCGCGGACTCCGGCATCGCGGCGCGCCACGAGCTCGTCGACGTGACGTCACCCGACGTGCTCGCCTTGCTCGCCGCGCACGGGCTCGAGGTCGTATCCATGGGAAGGCCGGCGGCCGACGACCCGGCGCTGTTCCTCGCCGCCGGCGCGGCCGGCGCGCTGGCCGCCGAGCGCGCGTGACCGACCGGCTCGAGCGGCTCACCAATCTGGTCGCGACGCTGCTCGACACGCGCCGGCCGCTCACGCTCGAGGAGATCGTCGAGCTCGTCCCCGGGTACCCGGACGACAAGGTGTCGTACCGCCGGCAGTTCGAGCGCGACAAAGACACGTTGCGCGGGATCGGCATCCCGGTGCGGCTCGAAGCCATCGACTCGTTCGGTCCCGAGCAGGGCTATCGGATCCCGCCCGACGAGTACTACCTGCCGTCACTCGACCTGACCCCGGACGAGCAAGCGGCGCTGCACGTGGCCGTGACCGCGGTGCGCCTCGAAGGCGGCCCGGCGCCGACCGAGGCGCTGCTGAAGATCGGGGGGCGCGAAGGCGAGGCGGCGAACGCGCTGGCGGCGCTCCCGACGGTACCCGCGCTCCCGGCGTTGTTCGACGCTTACCGGACCCGTTCGACCATCGCGTTCACGTACCGCGGCGCGAGCCGCCGCGTGGAGCCGTGGGGGATTCTGTTCCGCCGCGGCCACTGGTACGTCGTCGGACACGACCGCGATCGCGGCGAGCAGCGCTCCTTCCGCGTCGACCGCATCGACGGCGAGGTCGATGCCGGGTCGCCCGGCAGCTTCGAGCCGCCCGCCCGCCTCGAGCTCGGAACGCTCTTGCGGGACGAGCCGTGGCGGTACGGCGAGGAGGAGGCGGTCGAGGCGCGCGTCCTCGTCGACTCCTCACGATCCGCCGCCGTCGTCGACCAGGTCGGGACGGCGGCGGTGGTCGAACGGCGGGACGACGGCAGTGTGGTCGTCGAGCTTCCGGTCACGAACACGGCGGCCCTCCGATCGTTCGTGCTCGGCTTGCTCGACGCGGCCGAGATCCTGGGCCCGCCGGAGCTCCGGGCGGAGATGGTCGACTGGCTCGAGTCCCTCGCGGCGGACGCGCAATGAGCCCACGGCCGCTCGCCGGCTCGCGCCTCAGGCGCGTGCTCGCCCTCGTCCCCTGGATCGCAGAGCACCCCGGAGCCGCTCTGGCCGAGATCGCAGCCCGCTTCGGCGTCTCGGAGGGTGAGCTGGAACGCGACCTCGAGCTCCTTCCGTTGTGCGGGCTCCCGCCGTATACACCGGACCGCCTGATCGAGGTCGAGATCGTCGACGGCCATGTGTGGATCCGGTTCGCCGAGTACTTCGATCGCCCCTTGCGGCTCTCGGCCGACGAGGGGCTCGCCCTGCTGGCCGCAGGTCGGGCATTGCTTGCCGTGCCGGGATCCGACGAGCGCGGCGCGCTCGGCACCGGGCTGGACAAGCTGGCCAGCGCACTCGGCGCGAGCGAGGGGCTGACGGTCGAGGTGGGGGAACCCGCCTACCTCGAGTCTCTCCGCCGCGCTGCCGACGAGCACGAGCGCGTCGAGATCGACTACTACTCGTACGGTCGGGACGCCACGACGACGCGTGAGATCGATCTCCGGTCGGTGTTCCACGCCTTCGGGCACTGGTACGCGGCGGCGTACTGTCACCGGGCACGCGACGAGCGGCTGTTTCGGGTCGATCGGATCCGCGCGGTTCACCCGACGGGCGACCACTTCGATTCCGCGACCGGCGAGGGGCCGATTTTCGAGGAGAGCGTCTATCACCCTCGCGCGGACGACCCCCGAGTCACGCTCGAGCTCGACCCCGAAGCGACCTGGGTGGTCGAGAGCTACCCGTCCGAGCAGGCCGAGGAGCTCCCGGGGGGCTCGTGGCGGGCCGTCCTGGCCGTGAGCGAGCGGGCCTGGCTGGAACGCCTCCTGCTCGACCTCGGGCCGGCGGCGCGGGTGGTGGCTCCGGCGGCGCTGCGACGGGTGGGCGCCGCCGCCGCGGAGCGGCTCCTGACCCGCTACCGCGTCTGACACCGCCGCGTGCGAGGATGTGCGCCAGTGGAGCAGCCTTCGTGACCGACCTCGACCCCGGCGTCGTCGATGCGACCGCGCCCCCTTCGGATTCCGATGTCGCCGAGGATGCGACGCGTACCGGCGCGGGCCGGCGCTCGAGGCTGAGCGAGAAGGGGCGCAAGACCCGCCGGACGATCATCGAGTGGACGATCCTGATCGGCAGCGCCCTGCTGATCGCGATCCTCATCAAGACGTTCATCTTCCAGGCGTTCTACATCCCGTCGGAATCGATGAAGCCCACCCTCAATGTCGGCGACCGGGTGCTGGTCAACAAGGTGAGCTACCACCTCCACGACGTGAACCGGGGCGACATCGTCGTCTTCGAGACCCCGCCCAAGGCGAAAGACGCGAACGGTGAGATCAAGGACCTCGTCAAGCGGGTGATCGCGCTTCCTGGCGAGACGTTCTCCACCCACGACGGCGGCGTCTTCATCAACGGACGCCCGTTGAAGGAGCCGTATCTGCAGAAGGGCGTGCAGACGTGCGCGCCGAACTCGGGATCGGTGTGCGGCGACATCGATGCCACGAAGATCCCGGCCAACGACATCCTGGTGCTGGGAGACAATCGGACGGCGTCGAAGGACTCGCGCTTCTTCGGTCCGATCAAGGAGTCGTCGATCGTCGGCCGGGTTTTCGTGCGGATCTGGCCCCTCAACGACCTGGGATTCCTGTAGGCCGGCGCCTCGCTCGTCAGGTCGCTACGCGTCCTCGCGGCGGGGCTCGGACCATTCGGTCACCGTCGCCACCATGCGATCGACGCGATCGCAATACAACGCGTCGACGCCAATCCCGAGCATGGCTCGCAGGTGGCGGACCTCCTGGACGTCCCAGGCGAACGCCTTCACTCCGAAGCGGTGGAACAGCGTGACCAGGCCAGCCGTCCACTCGGAATAGTGGAAGTTCATCGTGTCGATTCCGGATGCCGCCAGGTCCGCCGCGTGCCGCTCGAGCGTGGCTTCGATGTGCTGCCGGTGTCGCGAGTGCACGAGTTTGACGTCCGGCATGCGTTCACGCAGGCCCGAGAGGAATCGGACGCTCGCGTGGCAGAGCCAGAGCCGGCCTGGGGCGCCGTTCCCGGCACCGCGAGCGAGCTCCACGATGGGCTCGGCGGCGGCGCGGTCCTTGACGTCGATCGACAGCTCGAAACCCGTGCCAAGCTCTGTATAGACCTGGGCGAGGCGAGGCACGCCAAGATCCGCCAGGGCATCGGCGGATGACTTCGAGACGTTGCGGCGGCGGAGGCCCCGGCGGGCGACACGATCGTGCACGAGCACGACCTCGCCGTCGGCCGACACCCACGCGTCCGTCTCGAGCCCGCTGGCGCCAAGCGCCAGGGCACGCCGGAACGCGGGCATCGTGTTCTCCGGCGCCTCGGTGCGGGCGCCGCGGTGGGCGAACGTGATCGGTCGCACGACTGCCCGCATCATGGCAGCCCCGAGGCGGCGTTCGAGACCCTCACGACTAGCATCGTGGGAGGGAATCGGCGCGAAGGGAGCTCGATTGCCGCAGGTCGGCCCGCTGGAGATCCTCGTTGTCCTGGTCGTTGCGCTGGTCGTCTTCGGCCCGAGCAAGCTGCCCGAGCTCGGCAAACAGGTCGGACGCGGGTACCGCGAGTTCCGGAAGTTCCAGCAGGGAATCCGGGGCGACATCGAGGGAGCCTTCCACGACGACGACAGCCACGACGTCGAAGGCACCGCCGGCGACGCTCCGCGGCAGCTCGAAGGTCCCGAGCCCGACCAGTCCACGCGCCCCGAGCCGCCGCCGGCTGACACCACCTCGTAACCGTCCTCGTGGCAACCGACAACGGCGGCCGCATGACGGTCGTCGAGCACCTGACCGAGCTTCGACGCCGGATCATCATCTCGATCATCGCGGTGTCACTCGCGGCGATCGTGTGCTTCATCTTCTCCGAGTCGATCATCAGGTTCTTCGTCAATTACTACCGAGACGCGACGCATGGTCAGAAGAACGCGCTCATTTTCCTGGGCCCGTTGGACGCATTCCTCACCCGTATCAAGATCGCGACCTACGGCGGCATTGTGCTCGCGTTGCCCGTATGGCTCTACGAGCTGTGGCGGTTCATCACCCCCGGGCTCAATCCCAAGGAGAAGCGGTACGCGATCCCGTTCATCTTCGCCTCGATCGTGCTTTTCGCATTGGGCGGCTACATCGCCCTCCTGACACTGCCGAAGGCGCTCGAGTTCTTGCTCGACATCGGGGGCTCACAGTTGAGACCCGAGCTCACCGCCGACAAGTACCTCGGGCTCGTCTCGCTCATGATCATCGCCTTCGGGGTTGCATTCGAGTTCCCCGTGGTGCTGGTGTCCCTGTTGCTCGCGCGAGTCCTGACAACCCAGCAGCTTCGCCGGTGGCGGCGGCCGGCGATCCTCATCATCGTGGTCTTCGCCGCCGTCATCACTCCGAGCCAGGACCCTTACTCGCTGTTCGCGATGGCGATACCGATGTACATCTTCTACGAGTTGTCGATCATCGTGGGAAGGGTGTTGAAGCGATGAGCCCGCCCCGCCGGCGGCGCGACGCGTACCGCCCGCCCCGAAGCCGGCGCGAAGTGCTCACCGCGGTTGCGGCCGTCGTCGGCGTCCTCGTCGTCACCGTCGCCCTCATCTGGTTCCTCCAGCCGAACCACAACTCGGGATCGAGACAGCCGGGCAACAGCACGCCGCCTTCGGCACCCCAGGCGACGCTCCCGATCGAGCCCACACCGTCCTCGGCCCCCTCGAGCACACCGTGAGGTCGTGACCGAAGCCCTGCCTCCGCACGACCGCGCCCGCCGGCGCGACCAGTTCGAGGCGAGCCGGCCGTTCCCGCTCGACCCCTTCCAGCGACGCGCTCTCGACGCGATCGACGACGGCCAGTCGGTGGTGGTCGCGGCGCCGACGGGCTCGGGCAAGACGGTCGTGGCCGAGTATGCAATCTCGACTGCACTCGCCGGGGGCGGGAAGGCCTTCTACACGACGCCGCTCAAGGCGTTGTCGAACCAGAAGTTCGGTGACCTCGCCCGGACCCACGGCCCGGAGCGCGTCGGATTGCTCACCGGCGACAACTCGATCAACGGGAACGCGCCCGTCGTCGTGATGACCACCGAGGTCCTCCGCAACATGATCTACGCGCGCTCGTCGACGCTCGGCGGACTGCGGTACGTGATCCTCGACGAGGTGCACTACCTCCAGGACCCGTACCGGGGAGCGGTCTGGGAGGAGGTCATCATCCACTTGCCCGCGGAGGTCAGGGTCGTCTGCCTCTCGGCGACCGTCTCCAACGCCGAGGAGTTCGCCGCGTGGGTGGAGACGGTGCGGGGGGAGACGGCCGCGGTCATCGAGGAGCGTCGCCCCGTGCGCCTCGAGCACCTGTACATGGTGGGGGAGCGGGGCAGCGACCTCGTCCACCTTCTCCCGACGTTCGTCGAGCGAGACGGCGATGTCCGCCCGAACCCGGAGGCGGCGCGCATGGACGCGGCCGGTGGCCGGCCGACGGGCGGCCGCGGCCGCCCACGGCGACGGCTCCGCACGCCCCGGCGCGTCGAGATCACCGAGGTCCTGTCCGAGCGGAGCATGCTCCCGGCGATCACGTTCGTGTTCAGCCGCGCCGGCTGCGACCAAGCCGTCGAGCAGTGCGTGGCCGGTGGGCTGCACCTGACCACGGCCGACGAACGCTCGGAGATCCGACGCATCGCCGAGCACCACACCGACGGCCTCACCGACGACGACCTCGAGGTGCTGCGCTACGGCGCGTGGATCACCGGGCTCGAAGCAGGGCTCGCCGCCCATCACGCCGGGATGGTCCCCCCGATGAAGGAAGCCGTCGAAGAGGCGTTCGCGGCGGGCCTCGTGAAGATGGTGTTCGCGACCGAGACGCTGTCGCTCGGGATCAATATGCCAGCCCGGTCGGTCGTCATCGAGAAGCTCTCGAAGTTCACGGGCGAGCGTCACGAGTTCCTCACGCCGGGGGAGTACACGCAGCTCACCGGGCGCGCCGGACGGCGGGGGATCGACGACGTGGGGTACGCGGTGGTGTGCTGGAGCCCGTTCGTGCCCTTCGATCAGGTCGCCGCGCTCGCGTCCCGTCGCGCGTCCGCGCTGCGCTCGTCGTTCCGGCCCACGTACAACATGGCGGCCAACTTGGTGCAGCGGTACCCAGCGGACATCGCGCACCATCTCTTGAACCTGTCGTTCGCGCAGTTCCAGACCGATCGCGACGTGGTCGGCCTCGAGCGACAATTGGAGCGCAGCCGGGAGCGGCTTGCACGCGATCGCGAGACGTCCCGACGGGGACCCGGAGACGTCGAGGAGTATCGGCGCCTCTCGAACGCGCTCGACGCGGAGCGGCGGACGCGTCGCGGCGCCGGCCAGACCGCGGACGCGATGGAACGGCTCCGCCCCGGCGATGTCCTTGTGCGCGGCGGACGCCACGGTCGAGTGGCGGTTCTGAGCCACGAACGGAGCCGTCGCGGTGCGCCGCGTGTGCTCGGCCTGACCGAGGGGCGCGACCTCGTCCGGCTGGGCGCGGACGACTTCGACGAGACCCCCCGGCCGGTCGGGCAGATCGAGCTTCCGGTCCCGTTCGCGCCCCGGAACAGCGCGTTCCGGCGCGACGTCGCCGATCGGCTCCGCCGCGTCCGCGTGCCAGGCGGCAGGGGCGACGGCCGACAACCCGATCGCGCGGCGAGGAGGATCTCCGAGCTCGAGGAGCAGCTTGCGGCGCACCCCGTGGGAGCGGATCGTGCGCGCGACGCCCGGGTCGAAGCAGCGGCGTCGGCCGAACGGCTCGAACGCGAGGTCGCCCGCCTCGAGCGGCGGGTACGCGGCAGGAGCGAGAGCCTGGCGCGCCAGTTCGACCGCGTCTTACGTGTGCTCGAGGCGTGGGGGTACGTCGGCGACTGGTCGCTCACCGAGTGGGGCTCGCTGCTCGCGCAGCTCTACATCGAGACCGATCTCGCGGTTGCCGAGTCCCTGCGCGAAGGGCTCCTCGACGGCCTCGACGCCCCCGAGCTCGCCGCGCTGGTCTCTTGCTTCACGTTCGAGCGCCGAGGTCCCGATGGCGGCGGGCGTCGGCCGCCGGAGCGGTGGCCGACGCCGGCGCTGGCGACCGGCTGGCGGGGGATCGAGCGCGTTGCTCGCGACCTCAACCACAACGAGGACGATGCCGGCCTGCCCGAGACCCGCACACCCGACCCGGGATTCGTTCCGTACGCGTACGAGTGGGTCGCGGGCGAGGACCTCGCCGACCTGCTTGCCGACGACGACGAGATGACGGGGGGCGACTTCGTTCGCCACGTGAAGCAGTGCATCGATCTCCTCCGCCAGATCGGCGATGTCGCACCGGCACCCGCGACCGCGGAGACCGCCCGGGTGGCCGCCGACGCGTGCTTCCGTGGCGTGATCGCCGCCTCGAGCGCAGTCGGGCAATGACGCGTCCGCTGCGCCACGGCCAACCTTGGGGGCACGCCGCCGCTGGACCGCCCGACGTCGAGATCAAAGGCGACGACGCCGACCTCGCCGTGGGAGGAACCGAACGGCCCGGCGAGCTCGTCCGTTTCCGTCCGTCGTCACGGTCGGATCTCGCCCGCGCCCTCGGGCTCGGGCCCGCGCGCGCGGGCACGACCGAGGTTGCCGTCGACGCCCTCGCCGTGCGCATCGGCGGTGCTGGCGGCGACGACCTTGCGGCGGTCAACGCGGTTGTGCTCGGCGCCGCGCCCGACCGGCTCTCGTGGGGTGTGCGTTCCTCGCGCGTCGCCGTGCACGTGGACGGCCGCCCCTGGTTCACGGGTCGCGCAACCACTGTCGTCGTGGCGAACGGGCAGTTCCTCCGAGGTACAGACCTCGTGCCGCGCGGTCATCCGGGTGACGGGTGGGCCGAGGTGCAGGTGTACGCGCTCGGGCGACGGGAGCGGGCCGAGATGCGCCGTCGCCTCCCGACCGGGACCCACGTCCCGCATCCCCGGATCGCCGCCGGGCGGGCCCGGCGGGTCGAGGTCGACGTCGGGGGCCGCCGGCTCCCGCTCGAGGTCGACGGGCACCCGCACGGGCGGAGCGACCGCCTCGAGGTGACGCTCGTCCCGGGCTCGATCCGGCTGCTGATCTGACCCGCGACAAGTCCAGCGTCGGAGCCATCCGCCGACCCGACGAGGGCCGCCGATACGATCGGCGTCCCGTCTGCCGACCAGGATCGCTGCATGCAGTACGTACCCGAGCGCTTCACCGACGAGGAGCAGGCGGTGCTGCGCCCGTACTTCACGAACCTCGACGCCCCCGTCTTCGCCCTGGTCAACCTGCCCGAGGTGGTGAAGGGGGCATTGTTCGCCCGGTACTCACGGTCCCCGAAGAGCCTGCGGCGGCTCTTTCTCGACGAGTTCGTGGGCGACCTCGACCTCACCGGCGACCTCAGCGTGGACGCCACCGTCGGCCTCCGCCGGGCGGAGGACCTCTACCGGCGCGTCTTCCTCGAGTACGGCGACGACTCCGTCGCCCAGCTGGGCGGCGTCCACCTGGCGTGTGAGCAGGCGTCGAACCTCCTCACGAAGATCCTCGAATGGGGCCGGCTCATGGCCTACCTCGAGCAGTCGACCCGCTACATCCCCTACGACACCCGCCTCGGCGGTCGGTACCGATACTGGCGCGATCCAGAGATCGCGCGCTCGCCGCTCGGCGCGCGGTACGTCGCCGACATCGACACGCTCTTCGACACGTACGCGCGGGTCCTGCCTGACCTCATGGATTGGGCGCGCGCCCGCTACCCGAAGGAGGCGGGCGACTCCGACTTCGTCTACAAGCAGACAATCAAGGCGAAGGCGTGCGACGCCGCCCGCGGGATCCTGCCCGGCGCGACGCAGTCGAACGTCGGGATCTACGGGACAGGTCAGGCGTTCGAGGCGCTTCTCCTGCGCATGCGGG
This sequence comes from Acidimicrobiia bacterium, assembly GCA_035316025.1. Lineage (GTDB taxonomy): Bacteria > Actinomycetota > Acidimicrobiia > IMCC26256 > JACDBD01 > JALZAA01. The sequence continues at coordinate 5,265 of DATFXL010000074.1, read as the reverse complement.
CGCAACCCTTGCCAGAGGCGCGGCAGTACTCGGCGATGATGCTCGACGAGCTGCGGAAGGTCATCCCGTCCTTCCTCACCCGCGTCGACCTCCCGGAACGGGGTGGCGCCTGGACCGAATATCTCTCGAGTACGCGCCGGGCAACCGCCGAGCTCGTCGACCGCATGCTCGGCGGGGAGGCGCCCGAACCGCGGCCGGCGGTGGTGCTGACCGACTTCGACCCGGAAGGCGAGGAGAAGCTCCTCGCCGCCGTGTGCTACTCGCACACCGACTTGCCCGAGGACCAGATCCGGGCGCGCGTTCGGCGCCTCTCGACCGACGAGCGGATCGCGTTGCTCCGCGCGTACGTGGGGGAGCGCGTCAACCGTCGCCACAAGCCCGGCCGGGCCTTCGAGCGCACCGACTACCGCTTCGACGTGCTCTGCGACTATGGCGCGTTCCGGGACCTCCAGCGCCACCGGATGTTGACGATCGACTGGCAGCCGCTCTCGCCCGCCCACGGCTACGACGTGCCCGACGCCGTCGTCGAGGCGGGCCTGGCCGGGTCCTTCGTGGAGGCGATGGACGTCTCGGCCGCACTCCACGATGTGCTCGCACCGAAGTTCCCCGAGCAGGCCCCGTACGCGGTGTCGCTGGCGTACCGGGTCCGATTCATCCTGCAGATGAACGCCCGTGAGGCGATGCACATGCTCGAGCTGCGGACCTCTCCCCAAGGCCACCCGGCGTACCGCCGGGTCTGCCAGGAGATGCACCGGCTCATTGCGGACGAAGCCGGACACCGCGCGGTGGCGGCGGCGATGCGGTACGTGGACCACACGACCTACGACCTCGAGCGCCTCACCGCGGAGCGCGCCGCCGAGCAACGCCGCGCCGCGCCCCGCTCGTAGGCGCGTGCGAAAAAAACTCGGGGCGCGCTGAGCAGCCTCGACGCGCGACGGTGCTGGTCACGACGCCGCCTCTATCGTGGTTGTCCCTTGACACAGCCTCGGATCTCGGGCGTACTTACTGCTCACCCTGTGCCGTGATGCCGGTCGTGGGTCTTCCGGTGGCGATGCCGCGGAGCTCGTTCGGAAGGGACGGTCCGGGGTGTTGGGGGTCCGGGAGACCAAGTAGAGAACGCTGGAATAACCTCGCTGCCAGGGCAGTGCGGGCCAAACAGTGGCCCCAACGGTCTCCTGGGCCCCTCCGTTCTGTCGGCGTTTCGCCTCCCGCCGGGACTCGCGCGGGAATGCGCGGCACGCCCACCCCGTTGTGCAGCACCTTGGGAACGCGGCGTTATACTCCGCGGCCCCCACGGCCCCGGGAACCCGCCGGCAAGCGAGGCGCAGCGGGGTCTGTTCCCTCGAGCATGCGCCTCGCGGAGCTGAACTGCCATGAGCGACGACGACTTCGACGAGGAGGAGCCCGAGCTCGACGAGGACTCCCTCGACGAGGACGAGCTCGAAGACGAGGACCTGGAGGACGACGACCTCGACGAGGGCATCGCGGTCGAGGACGAGGAAGAGGAAGAGGAGGAGGAGGAGGAGGGCGAGTCCGCCGAGGTGGTCGTCGCGGAGCCGGCCAAGGCCGCGTCCGAGACGACGGAGGAGGAAGAAGACGTCGTCGACCTCGACGAGGAGCTCCACCCCGACGACGTCGAGGAGCCCCTCGACGTCCTGCTTCAGGAGCGGACCGCGAGCGCCAAGCTCGAGGACGAGGAGGAGGACGAGGAAGAGGAGGAGCCCGAGGTCGACGAGCGCGGCGACGGGCCCACCCGCATCGCTCCTCGACGGCCGGGCGAGTTCCTGTGCGCGTCCTGCTTCCTCGTGTTGCCCCGCAGCCAGCTCGCCGACGCCAAGCGCATGCTCTGCCGCGACTGCGCGTGACGGGAGCCAGACCCGGCTGACACCGACGCCGCGCCCGCGAATGGAAGCATGACCCGATGAGACGGATCGGCAGGACGCTGCGCGACCGCGCCGTGCAGCGCCGTCTTGGCGCCGCCGTTCTGTCCGGGGTCCTGCTGGCGCTGGCATTCCCCGCCTTCGACTTCGGCCTGCTCGCGCTGGTCGCGCTCGTCCCGTTGATCTGGGCGTGGCGAGACGCCAGCGCGTGGCGCGCCGCGCTGTACGGCTTCGTGTTCGGCGTGGTGTTCGCCGGGATCCTCCTCTACTGGCTGTGGTACTTCGGGCTCGTCGCGATCGTGCCGCTGGTCGCTGGATGGGGCGCGTATACCGCCCTCACGGGCTATCTCGTGGGCTGCCTGAACCGGGCCGGGCTGCGATCGCCGTGGCTGATCGCGGCGGCGTGGGTCGTCCCCGAGGCGTTGCGCGCACGGTGGCCGTTCGGCGGCCTGCCCTGGGGCGACCTCGGTGTCGCGCTGCACGACTTCCCGCCCGCCCGGGCGCTGGCGAGTTGGGGAGGGGTCGCGCTCGTCTCGTTCGTGATCGTCGTCGTCAATGCGTATCTCGTGGACCTCGGCGTGGCCTTCGCCATGCAGACGCGCCGCGCGATGGTGGTTGCCACCGCCGGCATCGTGGTCGTTGTCGCTGTCGTCGCCGTCGCCGACGGGGCGCGGTACCAGACCCGTCCGTCGGGGCAACTGCGCCTCGCCACCCTCCAGGGGAACGACCAGGACCGGTACCTCACCACTGAGGAGAAGCGCAGCGGTTACCTCGCCGAGCGTCACTTCGCTCTCGCCGAGCGCTTGCACGGCCCCTACGACGTGATCGTCTTCCCGGAGTCGTCGCTCGACGAGTTCAGCCCCGAGAGCAATCCGGGGTTGCGGAGCCGCCTCGTCGCGGTGGGAAGGGCGCACGGCGCCGACGTGCTCGCCAACGCGGCGGTGCCGGCACCGGACGGCCGCGAGTTCAACCAGAACCTGCTCTACACGCCGGAGGGCCGTCTCGCCGGCACCTACTCGAAGGAGCATCTGGTTCCGTTCGGCGAGTACGTCCCGTTCCGGTCGGCGGTCGACTGGACCGGCATCGTCGACCGCATCCCGTACGACTACACCCCGGGGACGCAGCGGACGATCTTCCGGGTCAAGGGCCACCGGCTGGCCACGGTCATCTGCTTCGAGTCGGCCTTCGGGCCCCTCGTGCGCGACTTCGTCGCCCGCGGGGCGGAGGTCGTCGTCGTGAGCACGAACAACCGCTCGTACCGGCGATCGGCAAACTCGGAGCAGCACATAGCCCAGACGCAGATGCGGGCGGCCGAGACGGGTCGGCCGTTCGTGCAGGCGTCGATCTCGGGGATCAGCGCCGTCATCGACACCGACGGCCATGTGCGGGACACGACCAAGCTCTTCCATCAGGCGGTCGTCAGCGACACCGTGACGACGACGACGGGCGAAACGCCCTACGTTCGGTTCGGCGAGTGGGTGGTCGTCGCCAGCGCGCTGTTGCTCCTCGGCGCCGCGGCCGCGAGCAGGGTGCGTCGACCCCCGGCGACGTTCCCTAAACTCCCTGCGGCAGACCGCGAGCCAGTCGGGAGCGGGAGGATCACGTGAGCGACGACGCTCAGAAGACGGCCGACAAGGCACTCGACTTGTTCGTCTACGCGCCTGTCGGCGTCGCGCTGTACCTGCGCGACACGGTGCCCACGTTTCTCAACCTGTTCGTGTCGCGGGGCCGGGCCGAGCTGGTGCAGCGTCGCCAGCAGGCGCAGGGACAGGTCGCCCAGGCGAGGGCGCTGGGCGAGTTCGCGGTGAACGTCGGCGGCCCGAAGGTGCGCGAGCACGTCGAGAAGGGCATCTCGAAAGCCCGCAAGAGCGCCGAGGCGGTGATCACGGGCGTGACAGGGGAGAGTGCTGCCCCGGACTTCGCCCCTGAGGACTCCCAACCGCCCTACAAGGCCTCGGCGGAGCCCGTCACCGTGCCCGCCGAAGCCGCGAGCGGGCCGCCGGCGGGGGAGCCGGCCGCCGGGGTGAATGCAGCACCCAACGCGGCGACCCTCGGCATCCCCGACTACGACGAGTTGTCGGCGTCCCAGGTGGTCGAGCGCCTCGACGGTCTGCAGACGGGCGAGCTCGACGAAGTTCGGGCCTACGAAGAGGCGCACCGCGCCCGCCGCACGATCCTGTACAAGATCGAACAGCTCACGAGCTGAGCGGTCGCGTGGAGGGCACTCGACCCGCCACCGCCGAGGACCTCCCGCGGATCGCAGAGCTGGCCGAGCTCGCCCGCGGCGAGCTCACCCCGATGAAGGGCGGCACCCTCTGGGCGGCCAGAGAGGCGATCGCCCCACCGTTCGAGCCCGCCTACACATCCGTCCTCGGTCGTGACGACGCGCTCGTCGTCGTGGGCACGGTCGACGACGCCGTCATCGGCTTCGGCGTCGTCACACTCGAGCGCCTTCGCAGCGGCGACACGCTCGGCATCGTCACCGACCTCTTCGTCGAGCCTGATGCCCGCGCCGTCGGCGTCGGCGAAGCCATGGCCGGGGCCCTCGTCGCCTTCTGTGAGGCCCACGGGTGCATCGGCATCGACGCCCTCGCCTTGCCCGGTCACCGAGCGGCCAAGAACTTCTTCGAGGAATCCGGCTTCACTGCACGGGCGCTGGTGATGCACCGCCCCCTGGACGAGGACGGGGGAGCGACCGCGTGACCGACCGCCGCTCGAGCGCGGCGTCATTCCCCCGTCGGCGATCTGCTCGGTCACGCCCTCACCCACCTCCTGAGGCACGTCCGCCGCCACCGGACGGCCGTCCGCCGCTCCGACGTCGCCATCCCGCACTGGTGCGCTCGAAGCCTCCCGCTCGACCCGCCGCCGGAGGCCGCACAGAGGTCGTACAGCGCGGCCCTGGGCCTCAGTACCGCCGCACGTAAAGCGGGGCACCAGGATGATGGGCGAAGCCCGGAAAGGCCGCAGAGGCGGCCCTCTCTTGTGCCGCCCATAATCCTGCTTATGTCAACTAGCCCCGGTTCCCGCCCCTCCACCGATCCGGCGCCCCAGCGGGCGTTCCTAGCCTGGTGCCGTTCCGAACCGTGCGGCGACGAGGAGGCGACATGGAACGCACCGCCGTGAATCCGTGGGAGTGGTCTCTCGAGTTCGGGTTCAACCAGGGCGAGATCGTCGACGGAGGACAGCGGGTGCTGTTCTGCGCCGGCCAGACTTCCGTCGATGCCGACGGGATCGCGCAACATCGTGGCGACATGGCGGCGCAGCTCGCGCTGGCGACCGACAATCTCGAAGCGGTGCTGCGCGACGCCGGGATGAGCCTCGCGAACGTCGTGCGACTGAACTTCTACACGACGGATGTCGACGCCTTTCTCGCGAACGCCGGAGT
>DATFXL010000073.1:0-28034 GCA_035316025.1 Acidimicrobiia bacterium | reverse complement strand
GGCCCCGAAGCCGTACGCGAAGGCGCGTACCGCCTGCGCCCACAGGATGCGTTGCGCGTCGCGGGTGAGCCGGGTCGTCGTCACACCGATCTCATCACACCAGGAGTCTCGCACGGCACTTCACGCCTTCCTGATGCGAGGCTGACGCTTGGCTCACCAGGACGCCGGAGGGTTCGCACCGTGAGCGTCCCCCGTCCTCTGCGGTCTCTTGTCGTCGTGGTGGCGGCTCTCGGCGTCATGTACGGCGTTCTTCCCGCCGCGGGGGCGTCGGCAGCGATGTCTTCGCCCCCGTCGGCGACCTGGCCCGCCAGCTTTCGGACCTGAAGCGCTGCAAGGGCGGCGGTTGCCGCGCCGCCGATCGGGGGTGACACCCTCTTACGCTGGGGTTCGCATCACCCCGGTCGCGCCGACCAAGCTGGAGCGCACATGGGCCCCGTTCTGACTCCGGCACCTCCGCAAGCGGCCTCGACCCGGCTGGGCCGCAACGTCGTCGTCGTCGTCGGCGGCGGGCTCCTCGCGCTGGCGCTGATCCTGGGCGTCTTGTGGTCGGTGCGCAGCCCCGGCGTCGTCGACCGGCTGACGATCGACAACCGGACGCCGTATCCGGTCGAGGTCTCGGCGGCGGGCGCATCAGGTGATGCTCACCTCGACCTGGGCCCGGTCTCAGCCGGGGCTCGTCACACGTTCGAGGCCGTCGTCGACCAGGGCGACCGCTGGGTGGTGCACGTGACGAGCGCGAGCACCGACGGCGGCGAGGTCGTCGTGCGCCGCCACGACCTGCAGCAGGCGGATTGGGTGATCACGATCCCCGATCGCGTCGGCGCCAAGCTGGCCGAGCGCGGGGCGACGGCGGGCGCGCAGGCCGACTAGCCCGACGAGTTCGGGCTCGCGTGACGGCCGCTCACGAGAACGGGCTCATTGGCCGCTCCAGGCGATCGCCGTCCACGATGATGCCCGCTCGTTCGTTGTAAAACGCGACGAGGCCGGCGACCTTCGTTGCCTCGGGCAGCGGCGTCTCGTACGACCACGCCATGTCCTCGAACGTCTCGCCGCCCGCTTCCACCGACCAGTACCGCGCGAACCCCTTGTACGCGCAGCCGCTCGTCGTGTCCGTGGGAGTCAGCAGATCGAGGCGCACGTCCAGCTTGGGGACGTAGTAGCGGGTGGGCAGTCCCGTCTCGAACAGGAGCGTCGGACGGTAGGTATCGGCGACGACGACTCCGTTCAGCTCGATCTGCACGTGCCGCGAGCTGTGCAGGACGTCGACGCGCTTGTACGGGTCGTGAGGATGGACGAAAACCTCCTCGTCCTCCTCGAACCAGCCGTCCATGGCATCCCAGTCGAAGCGCACGAGCCCCCGCAGCTGCTCCACCGGTGACTCCGGGTAGTGCCAGGCCGCGTCCTCGGCCTCCCGCGTGCCGCCCTTGACCGTGAAGCTCTGGGCGTCGCCGCGGCTCTCCGAATGGCGTGTGCGGCCGTTCGGCGCCAGGAGCTCCATTCGTACGTCTTCGCGCGGGAAGTAGTACGCGGGGTAATAGGGGATCTCCCACACCAGCTTCGGGCGGCGGGTGTCGGCGATGGGCTCGCCGCCCAGGTAGGTGCGGACGCGCTTGGGTCCGTCCTCGATTCGGACGCCCTCTTGGGAGTCGGACATGAGGCCTCCGTGTGCAGAGCGCTTCGCGGGCTCGCGACGCGGTGTAACCGGGCGTGTGGGGCGAGTGTTCCCAAGATGTGAGCGCGGCTATGCCAGAGGCGGTTCGAGTGCGGCGCCGTCTGCCGATCGCCACGTCCGGAGGAACGACTGCGCGATCGCGCACGCTCCGGCGAACTGTCCGCGGGGGTGATCGCTCGACGCGCGAACCAGGTCCAAAATCGTGCATTCGACCGTCTCGAGCACCTGTGCCTGCGATGCGTGGACCGGGGACGTGTATCCCACGACCGCGGCCGCGTTACACACGAAGTCGGCGAGCGCGTCGACACCGCGCTGGGTGAGCGTCTCCAGGCCGGGGGCGGTATAGGGGACGTTGGCGGCGGGAACGACAGCAGTCGCCGAGAGACGCGCCGCCCGAACCGCATCGATGACGCCGACGCGTGCCCCGGGCACGAGCACGTCCGCTTCAGTCTCGAACAACGCGTCACGAGGAAGAAGCGGGCGGCCGAGCTTGGTGACGAGGTCGTCGCCGTGGGTGGCGCGCGCGCCCCACAGCTCGTCGACGTCGAGGCCGGCAGGATCGGCGACGCAGCCCGCGAGCGTCGAGACGGCGGCGATACGGCCGCCTCGACGCACGAACTCCCGGTCCACGCCGGCCCCGACCTTGCCGAAACCCTCGACGGCGACCGCGCGCCCGTCGAGCCCTCCGAGGGCGGCGTCGGCGGCGACGGCGACGCCGAAGCCGGTGAGGATGTCTTCGAACGCGACGCCGTCGACCACCGAGTTGAGCACGTGGGGTTCCCACTGCGACGTCCGGAGCGGCGCGAAGTCGGCTTCGTACGTGCCGAGGTCGGGCCCGGTGAGGAAGCGTCCCGAAGTCACGAGCGGCTCGATCTCCGCGCAGAACCGGGTCATGACGGCAGTTCGCTCGTCCGGGTGGGCGCGCACGAGGCCCTTCGCCCCGCCGAGCTGACGACCGAGAACGGCGAACTTGTAGGTCATCGCGCGCGCGAGCAACTCGCCCTCTCGCCGGGACACATCGGGCGCGAGGCGCGTTCCGCCGGCGGCGTGGGGCGCGTGGTCGAGATCGAAGGCGATGAACCCATCGACGGTGTGCAGGCGCAGAACGTGCACGGCGTCAGTCGCGCGAGTGCGGTAGGTGGTCGAGGAACCAGCGGCTCGCGAGTTCGGCGACGGCCTCGAGCGCGCCCGGCTCCTCGAAGAGATGGGTCGCCCCGGGGATCACCTCGATGCGGTGCTCGACCGCCAGGTGGCCGGCGGCGTCCCGGTTCATCTCGAGCACCGCCTCGTCGCGTCCGCCCACGATCAGGAGGGTGGGCGCCCCGACGGCCTCGAGGCGGGCCCGGGCCATGTCGGGTCTGCCACCCCGCGACACGATCGCTCGGACCGGCGAGCCGGGCTCAGCCGCCGCCCACAACGCCGCGCCGGCGCCGGTACTGGCGCCGAAGAAGCCGATGGGCAGGCCGTGGGTGTCCTCATCGGCGGACAACCACGTCGTGGCGGCGCCGAGCCGGGTCGCCAGCAGCGGAATGTCGAACACGTTCGCGCGATCGGATTCTTCGTCCGGAGTGAGGAGGTCGAACAGCAGCGTGCCCAGGCCGGCGTCGTTGAGCGCCCGCGCCACGGCCTGATTGCGCGGGCTGTGGCGGCCGCTGCCGCTGCCGTGCGCGAAGACCACCAGCCCGCGCGCGCCCTCGGGGATGGTGAGGTGGCCCGGCAGCCGCGCCGGCGCGGTCGACAGGCGAACCTCCTTGTCGACGCCCGCGTGGTCGCCGCGCGCCGCGCTCAGCAGCTCGACGACCTCGGTGTCGGAAGTAGGCGAGAAGTCGGCGTACCAGCCGCCGATGGCGAAGAACGGCTCCGGCGTCTCCACCGCGACGACGTCGTCGGCGTCGGCCCGCAACGCGGCGACCGTCTCGGGTGGCGCGACTGGGACCGCCAGCACGACCCGCTCGGCGCCCCGGGCGCGCGCGACGCGTACCGCCGCCCGGGCCGTCCCGCCGGTGGCGAGCCCGTCGTCGACGATCACCACCGTCCGGTCGGTGAGTGGGATGGCCGCCCGCCCCTGCCGCAAGCGCGTGGCCCGCTCCTCGACCTCGGTCCGCTCGCGCGCCTCTACGTCCGCCAGCTGCGCGTCCGTCACCCGGGCCTGGCGCAGCACGTCAGCATTGAGGACGCGCACGCCGCCCTCGCCCACCGCGCCCATACCGAGCTCGGGCTGGAAGGGAACTCCCAGCTTGCGGACGACGAGGATGTCGAGCGGCGCGTCGAGCGCCTTGGCGACCTCGAACGCGACCGGGACGCCGCCCCGGGGCAAGCCGAGGACCAGCGGCGACGCAGCCCGCAGACCCGAGAGCCGCTCGGCCAGCCGTCGACCTGCCTCGCGCCGGTCGCGGAAGGACATTCGACCACCATCATGCCCGCCGTGGCACGGTTCGTGACCGAACGTTCGAATGCGTGACCTTCGGCCCTGTTCGGTTCCCGGGGCCACCCTTACGGTCGCCGCATGCCGCTCGTGCAGGACTTCGTTCCCGTCGCTGAGCGCTTCGAGCAGGCCGGGATGGTCCTGGTCGCGGGACGGGTGTCGTGGCTGGGCGATGCCGCCGCCGCCGCCGTGGCGCCCGCTCGGCTCTGTCGGGCCGAGTTCGGGGCGCCTCGCTCGGTCGAACACGCCCTCATCGTCCCCCTCCACTGGGAGAGCGAGACGGGTCCCTTCAGGACGCTCGACGCCGACCTGCGGCTGGAGCCGGTGCCGCCCGCCCGATCGCACCTGGGTTTCAGTGGCACCTATGAGGTGCCGTCGCCGGGGACGAGCGGCCGTGACGCCCTCGACCGGCAGCATCTCGTCGAGGCGTGCGTGCGCAAGTTCGTCGGCTCGGTCGCGGCGACGCTCGAACGGGGCGGCGCCGAGGTGCACGAGATGACGATGCCGAGCGGCTGAGCGCGCCCGGAGGCTTGGAAGCAGTTCTAGGCGAGCGGCACCCGCCAGTCCAGGACGGTGCCGCCTTGTTCCCCGCGCCGTACGGACGCGCTGCCGCCCAGCTCCAGCGCCCGGCGTTCCATGTTGCGCACCCCGTTGCCGGTCACGATGCGTTCCGGGAACCCCACGCCGTCGTCAACGACTCGGAGTCTGAGCACCTCGGCGGCTTCCACGCTCACGTCCACCGATGACGCGTTCGCGTGCTGAGCGATGTTCGACAGCGCTTCGTGGAGGGTCGACAAGAGTTGATCTGCCGTCGCGTCGGACACGACGGAGTCGATCGGGCCCTCGAGCCGCAGCTCGGGCGTGAAGCCGAGCAGCTCACGGGCCGCATCGACCCGGGCGAACACGTCGACGCGTACGCCCCGACGTGACCGCGCCTCGAGGGCGAAGATCGTGCGCCGGATGTCGCGAATCGTGTCGTCGATCTCATCGACGGCTTGCGCGATGCGATTGGACACCTCGGCGCGCGTCGCGAGAGGCAGCGTCGTCTGCAGCGTCATTCCCGCCGCAAACAGCCGTTGGATGACCTTGTCGTGGAGCTCACGCGCGATGCGCTCGCGGTCCTCGAGGACCGCGACGTGCTCGAGGCTCGCTTGAAGGCGCGCGTTGTCGATGGCCACGCCCGAGGCCGCCGCCAGCATCACGGCCAGCCGCTCGTCCTCCTCGCTGAACTCGTCGGCGGTCTGCTTGTTGGTCAGGTAGAGGCTGCCGAGCGCCTCCCGGCCCCGGATGGGGACGCCGAGGAAGGAGGTCATCTTCGGGTGCCCGGGCGGGAACCCCGCCGCCCGCGGGTGCGCGCTCAGGTCGCGCAGCCGCATCGGCTTCGGATCGCTCAGGAGGACGCCGAGGACGCCGGTGAGCTCCGGCAGGCGTCCCACGGCCTCGCGCGTGGACGCGTCCACGTCGTTCGTCACCAGCTCGCTGAGGTGGCCGTCCTCGCCCACGACGCCGAGAGCGCCGTACCTCGCGTCTACCAGCTTGCAAGCCGAGTCGACGACCCGCTCCAGGACCGTCGGCAGGCTCAGATCAGAGCCGATGCTGAGCACGGCGTCGAGCAATTGCTGGAGGCGCGCGTCAGACCCTTGCACGCTTGCCACCGTCGGTCATTTTGCCCCTGAAGACACGATTTGGGAAGCCTCTTGTTGCCGAGCGAACCGGGAGGCAGATGAAAGGGCGCCGGCCGGTCGCCGGCGCCCTTCGTTCTCTACGACGCCCGGCCGACATCGGATTCAGCCCTGCGCGTAGAGCATGCCGAAGCGGTTCGTGAGCGCTCGATTGGTGCCCATGCGCTTCGTGAACTCTTCGTTCACCCGCTTGAACTGGTCGGCCTGGAGCCCCTGTTGCTGGGCCCACCGGTCGACATCGGCCTCGTCCTTCAGCCCGGCGCCGGCGACCGCCTTGCACAGCTTGGCGTACTGCTCGAGCGTCACGCCCTCGACCGGCTCGAAGCCGGGGTCGTTCGGGTCGTAGGAGCCCTGGGTCATGCCGGCCTGGATCGCGGTTGCCTGCGCCTCGGCCGCCTGCTTGGCCGCCGGCGCGTTCTTGGCCGCCTCGGTCGCGCTTCCGAGCGTGCTCTTGATGTCCTTGAAGAATCCCACGGTCGTTTCCTCCTGGTCGGGAGCTCGGGTCGGATCGGTCGTGTGGAGCCGCTCTCTACATCGATGCCTGGGACATCAGGGTCCCGATGCGATTGGCAACGTGCGGGTACTGCTGCATCCGTTGCGTCCAACCGATCGAGATGTCGCCCCAGCGGCGCGGCGGCACGCCGTTGGAGGTCACGTACTGCTCGACGTTCTCGGGGCCGATGATCTGGTTCTTGCCCAGCCCGCCCATGATCCGGGCGTAGGTGTCGCAGTCGATCCCCTCGATCGGCGCGAAGGCGGGGTCGTTCGGGTCCCAGCCGACCTCGCCCGACTGGATGCCCTGCATCTCGGCTTGCATCTGCTTGCTGGCCTTGGCGGCCTCGGTCGCGCTGCCGAGCGTGCTCTTGACGTCCTTGAAGAATCCCACTGGGGTTCTGCCTCCTCATCGTCGTCGGGGTCCCGACCCCCGCCGTCGATCCCCAGGGTGCGGGATCGGAGTCGGCGCCGCCTGAGTAGGCGGTACTCATTTCGACGGCGACGGTTTGAGTACCGGCTACTCAGGCGCCCGCCGTCTGAGTCGCGGTTCGATGCCGGGACAAGTCGCCGACACGCGCACAGGGAGGAGCCGTGGGACTCTTCAAGAAGGACAAGGCCAAGAAGCCCCAGGCCGCCGACGGCAGCGACAAGTCCTGGGGCCAGATCATCCGGGATATGCCGAAGGTGCCGACCACCCGGGACATGGCGCAGGGCACAGCCAACGCCGCCGTGTTCATGAAGAACTTGGCCAACCAGGGCGACGTGGGGCGTCTCCGATCGACCGGCCTCAAGGGCACCGCCACGCTGCACCAGTTCCGTGACACCGGGGAGCGCGTGGGCATGAACCCCGTCGTCGAGATGGAGCTCATGGTGCACGTCGACGGTCGTCCCGACTGGCCGGTGACGCATCAGGAGTCGATGGCGCCGTTCGTCTTCAACGCGCTCCAGCCGGGCAAGCAGCTGGTCTGCTTCGCGAACCCGGACGACCCCACGGAGATGGTCCTCAACCTGTAGCCCGCTCGGTCTCGAACCTTCGCCGCTCGTTTGGGGGGGCGCTCAGACGTCCCCGGCGAGGTCCTCGCGGACGACGTCGTGCGGATCGCGGTCCTCGACGAGACCCAGGTACGCCGGGGCGCGGACCACGCCGGCGCTCGTCCATTCCGTGAACCGAACCTCGGCGACGAGCTCCGGCTCGACGTACGTCGCGTCCTTGACCCGCGGCTTGGGTGTAAATGCATTGGTGTCGCGGCGCAGGGGCTCGAGCAGCTCGACCAGGTGCTGCAACTCGATCTCGGAGAGCCCGGTACCCACCCGGCCCGCGTACCGCAACGGTGCGTCGGGCTCGGTCGACTCGTAGTAGCCGATGAGCAGCGCGCCCAGGCTGGTGCTCCGAGCTCCCTTCCCGGGGAGCCATCCGCCGATGACGAACTCCTGGCTGTTCTGGTTCTTCACCTTCAGCCAGGCGCGTGAGCGGCGGCCGGGTTCGTAGAGGCTTTCGAGGCGCTTCGCGACGAGGCCTTCGAGGCCGAGTTGTCTCGTGGCGTCGCGCAGGGCGGTGCCCCCTCCTTCCCGTGCCGCGGGGGTCTGCCACGACGGTCCCTGGGGCGCGAGCTCGTCGAGCAACTTGCGCCGGTCGTGGTACGGGAGCTCGAGCGTCGAGTGCCCTTCGAGCCACAGGAGGTCGAAGATCACGTAGACCACCGGGACCTCGCCCATCAGGCGGCGGATGGCTCGTTCGTTGCCGACGTGCATCCGGCGCTGTAGGCGCTCGAAGCTCGGATGCTCACCCTCGAACGCGACGATCTCGCCGTCGAACACGGCCGCCGTCGAGCCGAGTGCCGGGCCCAATCCGCGCAGCTCCGGGTACCGGGACGTGATGTCGCCGCCGCGGCGACTCTCGAAGCGCGCTTGGCCGCCGTCCACGTAAGCGATGGCGCGCACGCCGTCCCACTTCACCTCGAACGCGTAGTGTTCCTCGTCGCGGGGGAGATCCTTCGAGAGTGTCGCGAGCATCGGTTCGACGTGCCGGGGCATCGGCTCGCGATCGGGATCCTGGGGCGGGTCCATACGGTGGATCATCCAGTTGTCGCCGTCGGTCTGGAACAGCGCGTACCGCCCCCGGACCCGGTCCCCGTGCAGCGTGACGATGAGCTCGTCGTCGCGCATCTTCTCGGCACCGTAGCGGCCGCGGTCCCAGACGCGCATCGTCCCCGCGCCGTACTCGCCCTTCGGGATGTCGCCCTGGAACTCGAGGTACTCGAGCGGGTGGTCCTCGGTGTGGACGGCGAGGTTGTTCCGCTTCGGGTCCGGCGGGACGCCACGGGGAAGAGCCCACGAGAGCAGCACACCGTCGTGCTCGAGGCGGAGGTCCCAGTGCAGTCGGCGGGCGTGGTGCTCCTGGATGACGAACCGTCCGCCGGCCTCCGCGTCGGCGCCGCCCGCCGGCTCCGGCGTCGCCTCGAAGTCGCGTTTGGCCCGGTACCGGTCGAGACGCTTGCTCACCCCACCATGGTGGCCCGCGGTGAGGGGGTCACGCGACGTGCGGTAGGCGGCCCGATCACGCGGGGTCGACGTGACGGCGCAACGTCACCCTGGTGCCTGACCCGTCCTCGACCGCGTCGATCTGCACGTCGTCCATGAGCCCGTGCATGAGCGCCAACCCTCGCCCGCGCTGGTCGGTCCAGCCGGGCGCCCGCCACTCGCCCTCGTCCTCGACGACGACGGTGACCAGGCCATCGTCGGCCCGGGCCCGCACGACGAACTCCCCCGTGCCGTCGGCGTAGGCGTGCTCGACGACGTTGGCCGCGGCCTCGTGGACGGCGAGCGCAACTTCGGCCCCCACGTCGGGCGACGCGCAGTGCGAGTGAAGCCACGATCCCAGCTCGTGTCGGACGTGCTGCAGCTGAACCGCCTGCGCGTGGGTCCGCAGCTCGAAGTCCAGGCCCGGATCCTGCCAGGGGGCCACGCAGCCAGGTTACGCGCGGCCGCGGCCCGAGCCGGGCACTCGCCAATCGGCCGGCGACGCTCGCGCCGTGCTCGCGCCCGCCTCACAGTCCGCTCATGGTGGAGTTGTTTGCTGTACGGGCTCGCACACGAAGGGGATCCGGATGAAGAAGCTCGTCGCCGCCCTCACCATCGCCGGTCTGCTCGTCGCCGGCGGCGCCTCGGTCGCCGCTGCCGCCGGGCCCGGTCAGGGTGGCCGGGGTCACGGCCGGATTCGAGTCGCCGGCCAGACCGCCGCCACCACGATCGGCGTCTCTCCGGACGAGCTGCGCAGCCAGATCCGGAGCGGGAAGACGATCGCGCAGGTCGCGACCGATCACGGCGTCGACCCGAACACGGTCGTGAACGCGATCGTCGCGGCATTGACGCAGCAGATCGACCAGAAAGCGGCCGCGGGCACCATCGACACCAACCGCGCCGCGCAGGCGAAGGAGAAGCTGCCGAACGCCGCGAGCAGGTTCGTCAACGAGACGAAGCCCCGCCGCGGCTACCGGGTCGTGAAGGAGGCGGTGCAGGCCGCGGCCAAGGAGATCGGCGTGACCACGAACGACCTGAAGGACGCGCACAAGAACGGCAAGTCGATCGCCCAGGTGGCCCAGGACCACGGCAAGTCCGTCGACGATGTCGTCAACGCGGTCGTGAAGGCGGCGACGGCCGACGTCGACCAGGCCGTGAAGGACGGGAAGCTGGACTCCCAGAAGGCCGACCAGATCAAGAAGAACCTGCCCGACCGGGCGAAGGAGCTCGTCGACCGCGAGCCGCAGCCAAGGAGCTCCTCTACGCCGGGTACACAGTGATCTCGGTCGCCTTGATCGAGGCCCACACCGAAGTGCCCGGCGTGAGCTCGAGCTCGGCCACCGCCGCCGGGGTCACCTCGGCCGTCACCGGTACGGGCCCGGCGACGATCACGCGCACCCGGTCCCCCTCGACGTCGAGGTGCTCGACCGTTCCGGAGAGCACGTTGCGCGGCGTCCCCTCGGGCTCGCGTCGGTACAGCGCGACCGAGCGCGGCGGCACGATTGCGAACACGTCGCCGGCAGCCTCGGTGGCGGCGACGAGCTCGCCGTGCTCCAGTAGGCGGATCAGGCCGCCGTCGGCGGCGCCGCGGTAGAGGTTCACGCCGACGAGATCGGCGACGTACCGGGATCGCGGCCGCTCCCGGAGCTCGCCCAGGGGACCGGCCTGCACGACCCGGCCCGCCTCGATGACGACGACCCGGTCGCCGAGCGTCATCGCGTCCACGGGATCGTGGGTGACGACGATCCGGACGCCGTCGTGGCCGCCGAGGTGGCGGCGCAGCTCGCGCCGGGTGTCGATGCGGGACGTGGCGTCGAGGGCGGCGAGCGGTTCGTCGAGGAGCAGGACGCGCGGCTCCGGCGCCAAGGCACGCGCCAGGGCGACCCGCTGGGCCTGCCCGCCGCTCAGCGCCCTCGGCCGCGCACCCGCGTGCGCGGCGGCCCCCACGCGCTCGAGCCATTCGTGCGCGCGGCCACGTGCTTCGCGGCGCCGCACGCCGCGTGCCCGCAGACCGAAGGCGACATTCTCGACCGCAGTGAGGTGCGGGAACAGCGCGTGGTCCTGGAACACGTAGCCGACCGGCCGGCGCTCCGGCGGTATCCACGTGCCGCTCCGTGGATCGTCGAATACCTCTCCGTCGAGCGCGACGCATCCCGAGTCGACGGGGAGCAAGCCGGCGATCGCCCGCAGCATCGTGGTCTTGCCGGCGCCGTTCGGACCGAGCAGGGCGACGGTCTCGCCCGGTGCGGCTTCGAGCGCGACGTCGAGTGCCAACGAGCCCAGCCTCAGAGCGACAGCGGCGTCGAGGCTCATGCCGGGAACCATCGGTCTCGGAGCGAAACGAGCACCACGATCGAGACGGCGAGCAGCACGAGGCTCAGGGCGATCGCGCCCCCCAGGTTGGTCTGGAGCTCGACGAAGATCGCCAGCGGCATCGTCTGCGTCTCACCCCGCAGGTTGCCCGCGAACAGGATCGTGGCCCCGAACTCGCCGAGAGCGCGGGCCCAGGTCAATGCGGCTCCGGCGATCACCGAAGGCGCGATGAGCGGGAGCACGACACGCCGGAACGTCGTGAATCGGCGGGCACCGAGCGTCGCGGCGGCTTCCTCGTAACGGGTGTCGAGCGAACGGAGACCGGCCTCCACCACGATCACGAAGAAGGGCATGGCGACGAACGCCTCGGCGAGGATCGCGCCCCACGTGGTGAACGGCAGCGTGATGCCGAACCAGTCGTCGAGGTACTGCCCGACGAGGCCCCGCCGCCCGAAGGCGAGGAGCAGCGCCACGCCGCCGACCACGGGCGGCAGCACCATCGGCAGCAGGACGAGCGCCCGCACGAGGCGACGGCCGGGGAGGTCGGTTCGGGCCAGGACCCACGCCAGGGGCAGGCCGAAGGCGAAGGCGAGCGCGGTGGCACTTACCGAGCAGACGAGCGAGAGCCGCAGCGCGTCCCGGACGACCGGGTCGGTCAGGTCGTCCGTCAGCTCCGACCAGGGCGCGCGCTGGAGGAGCCCGATGAGCGGAACGACGAAGAACGCGACTGCGACCGCGGCGAGGACGGCGACGACGACCGAGGGTCGTCGTCGGCGGCGTCTCACGGCGGTAGGAACCCGAACTTCCTGAGCGTCTTCTGGCCGTCTTTCGACATCACGAACTGCACCCACGCCTTCGCGGCGGTCGCGTTCCGGCTCGCCTTCACGACTCCCATCGGGTAGGTCGCGACCACGTTCACTTTGTCCGGAATCCTGACACCGCTTGTCGTTCCTTTCGCCGCCTTCACGTCAGTGACGTACACGATGCTCGCGTCGGCCTCGCCGATCGAGACCTTGCTGAGCGTCGCCTTGGCGTTCTCCTCCTTCGAGGCGGGCGTGATGTTCACCCCCGCCTTGGCGAGTGACTCGGCGGCGTACTTGCCGCACGGCACCTGGTCGGCGCACAGGACCACGACCAGCCCGGACTTCTCGAGGTCTGCGAGGCCCTCGATCTTCTCCGGGTTGCCCTTCTCCACCGCGATCTCGAGCCGGTTCGTGGCGAAGTCCTGCGGCGGTGGCGCGACGGTGCCAGCGTCGGTCGTCTTCTTCAGGTTGTCGACGTCGGCGGAGGCGAAGACGTCCGCCGGCGCGCCCTGGTTGATCTGGGTGGCGAGGTTCGACGACGCGTCGTAGTCGAATTTCACATCGACGTCCGGGTACTTCTTCTCGAACTGCTTCGCGATCGTGTCGAAGGACTCTGTCAGCGACGCCGCCGCGAACACCGTGATCTCCCCCGAGGGCTTGTTGCCGGCACTCGCAGGCGGTGCCGCCTCGAAGAGGAGCACGGCAAGTGCAGCCAGTGCGACGAATGCGCGCTTCATCAACCCCACGGGACCTCGATCACGACGTTGGTTGCCTTCACAGAGGCGACAGCCAGGGCGCCGGGCGCGAGACCCAGCTCGTCGGCCGCCTCGCGTGTCATCAGCGAGACCATGCGGTGCGGCCCGGCGC
Organism: Acidimicrobiia bacterium; assembly: GCA_035316025.1. Classification (GTDB taxonomy): domain Bacteria; phylum Actinomycetota; class Acidimicrobiia; order IMCC26256; family JACDBD01; genus JALZAA01. The sequence goes on along the minus strand of DATFXL010000073.1, from coordinate 15,257 downwards.
GCATCTCCACCTGCGCCGCCACCTTGTCCTTGACGACCCGCGTCACGATCCCGGTGAAGCGGTTGCGCGCCGATTCGCTGACGATGGCGCCGGGCTCGGGCGCCGCCTCCTGCTCGGCAGCGAAGGCGGCGAGGGCAGCGCCGTCCACCAGCCGTTGGCCGCCCCCGGTGCGGGTCGTCGCCAGGCGCCCTTCGTCGGCCCAGCGCCGCACCGTGTCGGTGCTCACCCCCAGCAGGTCCGCCGCCTGTCCGATGCGAAGCTCGCTCACGCCGGGGATCCTAGGCGCGAACCTCGGATTTCCGATCTGCCGGAGCCCGCTGGGTTGGAGGTCCCACCTGAGGCGTTTGGCCCCGGTCCGACCGGGCACTATGGTGGTTACCAGCCAGTAACTTCCGATCCGGCACCCGTCGCCGCACAGGAGGACCGATGGCCGAGTTCTCGCTCGACCTCAACGAGGACCAGCAGCAGATCCAGAAGTGGGTGCACGACTTCGCCGAGCAGGTCGTGCGGCCCGCCGGTCACGAGTGGGACGAGCGCGAGGAGACGCCGTGGCCGATCATCGAGGAGGCGGCCAAGATCGGCTTGTACTCCTGGGAGTTCATGGCGCAGTGCTTCTCCGACCCGACCGGCCTGCTCTTTCCGGTCGTGAGCGAGGAGATGTGCTGGGGCGACGCCGGCATCTCGCTCGCCATCTTCGGCAGCACCCTCGGCGCCGCCGGCATCGCCGGGAACGGAACTCCCGAGCAGATCGCCGAGTGGGTGCCGCAGTGCTTCGGCTCCCCCGACGACATCCATCTCTCCTCGTTCTGTGTCACCGAGCCCGGCGCCGGCTCGGACGTGTCGAGCCTCCGTACGAACGCCAAGAAGGACGGCGACGACTGGGTGATCAACGGCCAGAAGACGTTCATCACGAACGGCGGCCTGCTCGACCGGCCCAACGTGCACGTGGTCGTGGCGAGCGTCGACCCCGAGCTCGGTTCACGAGGCCACGCCTCCTTCGTCGTCCCGCCGGGCACACCCGGGCTCACGGGCGGGAAGAAGGAGAAGAAGATGGGCATCCGCGCCTCGCACACGGGCGAGGTGCTGTTCGACGAGGTTCGCATCCCGAGCTCGTGCCTGCTCGGCGGCGCGGAGAAGCTCGAAGCGCGTCTCGCCCGGGCGCGTGAGGGCAAGAGCTCGAAGGTGCAGGCGGCGATGAGCACGTTCGAGACGACGCGACCGATCGTCGGCGCGCAGGCACTCGGCATCGCCCGGGCCGCCTACGAGTTCGCGCTCGACTACGCAAAGGAGCGCGAGGCGTTCGGTCGCAAGATCATCGAGAACCAGGGCATCGCGTTCAAGCTCGCCGACATGAAGATGGAGATCGACGCCGCACGCCTGCTCGTGTGGCGGGCGTCGTGGATGGGCGCGACGAAGAAGCGGTTCGAGAACGGCGAGGGCTCGATGAGCAAGCTCAAGGCGGGTGAGGTCGCGGTCTGGGTCACCGAGCAGGCGATCCAGATTCTCGGCGGCTACGGCTACATCCGGGACTTCCCGGTCGAGCAGTGGCACCGCGACTCGAAGATCTACACGCTCTTCGAGGGCACATCCGAGATCCAGCGGCTCGTGATCGCCCGCGCCGCGTCCGGGTTGCACATCCCATAGTCGCCGCCACTCGCTAGTGGTGGAATCCTTCTCGCGGTGTCTTCGGCAGGGGCGTCTGCAGCTGGTCCAGCAAGGCGACGTGTTCCTTCAGGTCCGACACGAGCAGGTCCGTGAGGTCGCGTGACATGCCGTTCCGGATGACGACCCGCAGCACGGCCAGGTCTTGACGGTTCTCGGGGAAGGTGTACGCCGGGACGAGCCAGCCGTTCTCGCGCAGTCGGGCGGAGACGTCGAACACCGTGTACGGGTGGCTTGCATCCCGGAGTGCGAACGTGAACACGGGGAGATCACTCCCGTCCGTGATCAGCTCGAAGGGGCCCAACCCGCCGACCGCTTCGGCCGCGTAGCGGGCGACGTCACGGCACGTCTGTTGCACCTGCTTGTAGCCGTCGAACCCCAGCCGGATGAAGTTGTAGTACTGCGCCGCGACCTGATTGCCGGGACGGGAGAAGTTCAGGGCGAACGTGGGCATGTTTCCGCCCAGGTAGTTCACGTTGAAGACGAGGTCATCGGGTAGCGCCTCCGGCACGCGCCAGACGATCCATCCGACGCCGGGATAGACCAGCCCGTACTTGTGTCCGGATGCGTTGATCGACTGGACCCGAGGAAGACGGAAGTCCCACACGAGACCCGGGTCGATGAACGGCGCGACGAAGCCGCCGGAGGCCGCGTCGACGTGGACCGGAACGTCGAGCGCGGTGTCGGCTTCGAGCCTGTCGAGGGCCGCGCAGATGTCGGCGACCGGTTCGTAGGAACCGTCGAACGTCGATCCCATGATGGCGACGACCCCGATCGTGTTCTCGTCGCAGTGCTCGGCCGCTTGGGCGGGCGTGAGGTGGTACGTCTCGCCCTCCATGGGGACCAGCCGGGCCTCGACGTCCCAGTAGCGGCAAAACTTCTCCCAGCAGACCTGCACGTTGGCACCCATCACCATGTTGGGCGCGTCGGTCGGCTTGTGGTCCTTTCGCCGACGGTCGCGCCAACGCCATTTCAAGGCCATCCCGGCGAGCATCGCGGCCTCGCTCGATCCCGTCGTCGAGGTGCCCGTTGCCTCGTCCTCTGCGGGCGAGTTCCACAGCCTGCTCAACATGTTCACGCACCGCTGCTCGAGCTCGGCCGTGCGCGGATACTCGTCCTTGTCGATCATGTTCTTGTCGAAGGTCTCGGCCATGAGCCGCGTGACTTGTGGCTCCATCCAGGTCGTCACGAACGTGGCGAGGTTCAGACGCGCGTTCCCGTCGAGCATCAGCTCGTCGTGCACGAACTGGTACGTCGTATCGGGGTCCAGCTCGAGATCGGGGATGCTGTGGCGAGGCGCCCGAACGGCCTCGCCCGGGCGCGCGTACATAGGACTGAGGGCGACGGGCCTGAGCTCGTCGATGAACTTGCGGTGCAGAGCCATCGGGCTCTCCTCTCTCGGGGGTCAGCGAATGTCATAGCCGCGGCGAAACACGCGGCCAGATCACATAGGCCTCGAACGCTTTGATCCCTGTCTTTCCGAGTATGGCTCGCGGGGTCGACGGCAGTGCCTGGCGGCTCAACCGGATCCACATGAGCTTCATCGCCGGAACGCCGGGATCACCGCCCTTGCCGGTCGGCTGATCAGCGCAAGGACGCGCCGATCGCGACCATGCGGCTGAGCGGGAGGTTCCCCTCGATGCGGATCGTCAGCTGCTCCCGCTGGAAGATCAGCGCGTTGCCGGCGAGGCGGCCGTCCTCGGTGCGGCCGGCGCCCGTCGCGTCGTCGTAGGCGAGGAAATGGTCGCCGCCGGTGATGAAGACCCCGTCGTACGGCCCGACCCTGACTTGCCGCGCCCGCAGGCCGTTGCCCAGATACTTGTGCAGGAAGCCACTTCCGTCGCCCGTGAACTCCTGGACGAGCAGGCCGATGCCAGGGGTCTGCCTGGCTGCCGGCAGGCTCGGCTTCGCGCGGTACACGAGTGATGTGATCCCGCCGGTCCGGTCGTCCAACCACACCTCGTCGGGCGACTCGAAACCGCGCGCGGTGGGCACGACGGCCGGCATCCGTGCCTGGGCGGCGTCGAGCGCGGTCAGCTCGCCGAGGACCAGCGGGCCGGCGACGGGGCCCGGCGGCGGCTCTTCGTGGACGCGCACGGCGCCGATGTCGAAGAAGCTCGTGACGGCGGCCCGCGCCGGCGGGATGGCCAGGGTTGCGGTGACCGCGAGCGTGGCGATCAGCGCCACGACGACGCGCCGGCGTGCACGTCGCCGGGCATGCAGTCGTGTCGCATCCCGTAGCCGGTGGGTCACCGCGTCCGAGAGATCGACGTCGCAGAGGGCGGAATCGAGCTCGCGCGAGAGGGAGCGGAGCTCGGCTTCGACGAGCAGGAGCGAGTTGCTCTCAGGCATGGTGCACCTCGCGATCCAGTTGGCGTGAAAGCCGGTCGAGGGCGCGCGACAGCCGCGACTTAACCGTCCCGCGGGCGATGCCGAGGACGTGGGCCGTCTCCTCCTCGCTGAGGTCGAGCAGGTACCGGCATGCGACGACGTCCCGGTACCGAAGCGGCAGCGTGTCCAGTGCGGCCCGGACGGTGCCGTCGCGCCGGCGGGTCATGGCCTCGTCCTCCGCCGACGGCGTGGTCGTGGCGATCCGCCCGCGCTCGCCCGGCGCGCGCACGGCTCGCGCCCAGCGGTGCGACGAACGCGTCTGGTTCCGCGCCACGTTGGCCACGACCGCGAGCAGCCACGGGCGGAACGGGGCGCCTGCCCGGAAGCGGTGCAGGAACCCGAACGCGCGTACGAAGGCTTCTTGGGCGACGTCATCGGCACCGCCCCCACCGGCGATGGCGGCCGCCGTGCGCCGGGCGTCTCGCTGGTACCGGCGCACGAGCTCGCCGTAGGCGTCGACGTCCCCCTGCTTCGCCTGCTCGATGAGATCAGCGTCGTCCGTGGCGCTTCCTTCCCGACGGCCGGTCGGCGCGGCGTCATTCTGTACACCGGCGGCGGCGTCCGGGTTCCGTGGTACGTGGCTCACGTGGCGCGAAGGCGAGCCACCCTCAGCCGATCACCTCGGACTCGAGGTGGTCGCCGCCACCGCGCTTCGCGCTGTACATCAGGGCGTCGGCCTCGACGAACAGCTCTTCGATGGTCTGAGGCGGGCTGTGCCAGGTGACGAGCCCGGCCGTGACGGACGCCGGTTCGCCCCCGTCGGCCCCGGCGAGCCGGCCCTGGATGCGGCGGATGACGGCGGTCGCCTCGTCGAAGTCCGTGTCGGGGAGCAGCAGCACGAACTCGTCGCCACCAACGCGGGAGAGCTGATCAGTCGGACGCAGCACTGCTTGCGCCGACGTCGCGAGGTGGACCAGCGCCGCGTCACCGGCCTCGTGACCCTTGACGTCGTTGACCTGCTTCAGCCCGTCGAAATCCAGGAACGCGACCGACAGCGACTCGCTCCGCCGCTGGAGGCGGGCGATCTCGACGGCACAGCGCTCCTCGCACGCCCGGCGGTTGGGGAGCCCGGTCAGGGAGTCGAAGCGTGCCCGGCTCGCCTCTCGCACCATCATGGCGTGCAGGCGGTCGATGACGGCCGCGGTGGCGAGGAGCAGCACGAACGCCGTCACGCCGTTCGTCACCGCCGTCCCGGCCGCGACGGAGTTCGAAAGCCCGTCGGCGAGAACGGCCGCCCGCCGGCGACGGCGCCGAGCACGCCGACGCGCAAGCTGCCCGTCCAGGTCATGAGGCCCACGCCGGCGACGTAGACGATCGAGAGGGAGAGGTCGCGTCCCGTCGCCACGTCGATCACGAAGCCCAGACCGATCACGACGAGCCCGACGCAGATCGCGAAGATTTCGTGCCGTGGAAGCGAGAACCCTGCCCGTGGCACATGCCAAGGGTATTCGCCGTGTCTGGGGTGGATCAGTTCCCGAACGCGATCACGCGCCGATCGGCGGCGGCGACGACGAGTCCGTTGCCGGCGGCGGGCGTGGCGAAGTTCGCGGCGCGACCCGTCGGCACGCTGGCGAGCTCCTGGCCGTCGCTCGCGCGATACCCGTGAAGCTGACCTCCGCTCAGGTCCATCGCCCAAACGGTGTCGCCGGTGACAATCGGAGAGCCATCGGACCCGGCGGCGCGCCAGGCCACGCTGAAACGCGAGCGGTCGATGCGCAGGGCGACGAGGCCGTCGCGGCAGGGAACGAAGAGCATCGGCGGTGCCCACGCCGTGCCTCCGTATCCGCCGGCTCCGCACACCTGGGCGTCGAAGACCTGGCCACCGGTCCCACCCAGGTGATCGGCCCGCAGCAGGTACCCCACGCCTTCCTTGCCGACGACGAACACCAGCCCGCCCGAGACGGGTGACGGCGACGTCGAACCGAGATCGATGTCTCCGCGGCTGAGCTCGTCGCGGTTGCGCGGCGTCCACGAGTCCGTCATCTGGAGGTCGGGCGACGACAGCTTGATGACCGAGTTCGACAGGTCGGGCTCGCCGGCCTGGGTCGCGTTGCCGGTCGCGATGTAGACGGCATTGTTCGCGAGCGTCGGTCCCGGCGGCGCCCAGACGGCAGCCGCACGCGCGGCCGGCACCTGGTAGGTCGTGAGGTCGCCGCTGCCGTCGGCCCGGGCGCCGACGACGTAGCCGTGGTAGTTCCCGCAGTCGCCGAGCAGCCCGCCGTACGGAACCAGGACCTGGTCGCCCGCGAGCGCGAGCGCGCCGCGTTGCTGCTGGACTGTGGGGTCGGCGCCCGGCGCGTCGATCGGTCGGCGGAACCGCTGGGCGCCCGAGGCCAGGTCCAACGCGACGAGATCGTGGCGGTGGGGCTGGACGAACGGCACGACGTAGATCAATCCGCGGCTCGGGTCGACGACGGGTGTACTCGTGATGCCGGTCGGGTCGATGTTCCCGCATGGAAGTTCGGCGCGGGGCACGGGATCGCCGAGGTGGACCTGCCACTGGACTTGCCCGTTGGCGGCGTCGAACGCATACACCGTGTTGCCCTCGGTCGCCACGAAGACCTGCGACCCGACGAACAGCGGCTCGGCGTAGATCGCGCCGTCGAGCGAGGCCGTCTCCCAGACGCGGCGCAGCGATGCCGGCGTCGGGCCGCGCGACTCGACCCCGGTGCGCGTCCCGTCACGGTGGTAGGTGGGCCACGCCGCGCCGCCTGACGGCGCCGCCGACGTCGAGGACGGCCCGGTCGTGGCAGTCGTCGACTTCGGCTTCGCCTTGTCCCCGCCCGATGAGCTGCAGGCCGCGCCGACCAGAAGGAGGAGGGCGGCGCAGGCGGCGACCCGCCGTCGGCGCATGTGGCGCAACGTAGCTGCCGGCCCCGACGGCAGAGGATCGCCTCGGCGCCGTCGCCCGTTTCCCACACAAGAAGGGCATATGGGCGATTCTGGCGGTTGGCGAAGTACGTTGGCGCCGTTGGTCGCGCGGTAGGTCTGGGCCGGCCGCGGCCTCGCGAGCGGGGGGTCTCGCAAGGCCGAACCGGCGGCGCGGGGGGAACTAGGTCGCGGAGGCGGCGGCTTGGCCGACCGCGGGAGCAGGAGCCCGAACTTGCGAGGGCGACAAGCTAGGTCGCGAGCCGGTAGCGGTGCACCGCGATCGGTGCGGCGACGGCGAGGATCCCGACGCACCACAGGATGGCCAGGGTCACGTCGAACGCCGTCGGCCCTCCGATCGTGAGGTCACGAACCGCGTCGACGACGACCGAGAGCGGCTGGTAGGTCGCGAAGGGCTGGAGCCAGTCCGGCATCGACGACACGGGAACGAACGCCGACGACGCGAACACGAGCGGCGCCATGACGGGAAAGGCGGCGGCCTGGGCAGCCTCCGGGTCGGCCACGATGAGCCCGACGGTGGCGAAGACCCACGACAGCGCGTAACCGAACAGCAGGACGAGGAGCACGGCACCGGCCAGCGCAAAGACGTTCGTGTGCACTCGCCATCCGACGGCGAATCCGACCGCGAACATGAGCCCGACGACGAAGACGTTGCGCACCAGATCGGCGAGTGTGCGTCCCGCGAGCACAGCGGACCGCGCCATCGGCAGCGAACGGAAGCGCTCGATCAGGCCTGCTTGCATGTCGGTCGACAGTCCGATCGACGTGTTGAGAGCGCCGAACGCGACCGTCTGGGCGAAGATGCCCGGCATCAGGTAGTCGACGTAGGGCACGCCCGGCGTGCTGATCGCACCGCCGAACACGTACCGGAATAGCAGCACGAAGACCACGGGCTGAATCGTCGAGAACACGAGCAGCTGCGGTACCCGGCGGTAGGCGATGAGGTTGCGCGCCATCACCGCGAACGTGTCGGTCACCGCGGTCTTGAGACGGCGGACGCCACGGAGATCGAGATCGGGGGTGAGCCCGATGGGAGTGACGGTGGTGGCGGTCATGCTGCACCTCGGGTGGCCTCTTCGGGTTCTTCTTCGGGCTCGACGCGCCGGCCGGTGAGCGCCAGGAAGACGTCGTCGAGACTGGGCTCTCGGACGGCGATCGTCTGCGGCGCCAGGCCCTCTCCGTCGAGCGTTCGCAGCGCGTCGACGAGCACACGGGCGCCGTCGGCGACCTCGAAGCGCACTTCCGACCCGTTCACCTCCGGGGGTCGGCACGCGAACTTCGTCACGAAGCTGTGCGCCCGGCGCGCCTCTCCCGGGTCGGTGAACCCGACATCGATCACCGTCCCGCCGATGCGCGACTTGAGGTGGGCCGGCCCGCCTTGCGCGATGACGTCACCGTGGTCGATGACCACGATGTCGTCGGCGAGGCGGTCGGCCTCCTCGAGGTACTGCGTGGTGAGCAGCAGGGTGGTTCCCTCGGTGACGAGGTCTTCGATGACGGCCCAGAGCTGTTTGCGGCTGTACAGGTCGAGCCCGGTCGTGGGCTCGTCGAGGAACAACACCGGCGGCCGGTGCACCAGCGCTGCGCACAGATCGAGCCGGCGGCGCATGCCGCCCGAGTAGGTCCGGGCGGGCCGGTCCGCGGCGTCGGCGAGATCGAATCCCTCGAGGAGCTCGCTCGCGCGGTCCTCGACCATCCGGCGCGGCAGGTGCGTGAGCCGCCCGATCATGCGCAGGTTCTCGCGGCCCGTCAGGTTTCCGTCGACGGCCGCGTACTGGCCGGCGAGCCCGATACGGGCTCGCACCTTCTCGGGATCCCGGGCGACGTCGAGACCGAGGACGCTGGCCCGGCCGCCGTCCGGCGGCAGCAGCGTCGTCAGGACGCGCACCGCGGTGGTCTTGCCGGCCCCGTTGGGGCCGAGGAGTCCGAACACCGTGGCCGGGGGGACCTCGAAGCTGATGCCGTCGAGGGCGACGACGTCGCCGAAGCGCTTCTGGACGCCGTCGACTGCGATCGCTGAATCAGACATGCTGGCTACTTTCGCGCCGATGCTTGAAGGGATCAAGTGTTCTAGCGCTCAAGTGTCGAACGTCACAATGATTGAATTTCTGGAACCAGTTGCATATCCTGGAGCTGTGAGACGACCTCGGCCAGCCAGCAAGGCGACGCTCGCAGCGGACGTCTGGCGCGATCTCTTCGCCTTCTTCTGGAGCACCGGCTCCCGTAACGCGATGCACTTGGTGAGCCAGGAGCTCGGCTTGACGCCCGGGCACGTCAAGGCGCTGCTGGAGCTGCAGCCCGATCAAGCGCGGCCGATGGGCGCGCTCGCCGAGTCACTCCATTGCGACGCGTCGAACGCCACGTGGCTCGTCGATCGGCTGGAGGAAGCCGGTCTCGTCGAGCGGGGGACGGTCCCCACCGACCGGCGTGTCAAAACCGTCGTGCTCACGCCCGTCGGCGCAAAGACGCGTGCGGAGGTTGTCGACCGGTTGCACGAGCCGCCGCCCGAGCTGCTCGCGCTGCATCGTGACGACCTCGAGCAGCTGCGCGCTGCGCTGGCCAAGCTGCCGAAGAGCGAGCCTCCGTTCGGCGCCTAGGCTCGGCCGCGGCGGACGGCGGCTTTGCCGACCGTCGCCGCAGAGCCGGAGCTTGCGACGGCGTCAGGAGGAACTGTGAGGATCGTCGTGGATCGAGACCTGTGCGAGAGTAACGCCGTCTGCATGGACATCGAACCCACCGTGTTCGAGGTCGACGACAACGACGAGCTCCAGATCCTGGACGAGCACCCCGACGAGTCGCTCCGCCCGAAGATGGAGGAAGCCGTCCGTCGCTGCCCCAAGCAGGCCCTCTCGATCCACGAGGACTGAGCGCGAGCACCCACCACCGCCCCCCCGCCGGCGCCCAACGCACGGGGTGAATGGGCTCAGATCGCGCGCTCGCGGCCTTCCCAGTAGGGGTCACGCAGCTTGCGCTTGTAGAGCTTCCCGTTCGGGTCGCGGGGCATCTCGACGATGAAGTCGATCGACTTCGGCGTCTTGAACCGCGCCAGCTTGTCGGCGCAGAAGGCGAGGATGTCGTCCGCCAGTTCCGGCCCCGCCTCGACGCCCGGCGCCGGCTCGATCACCGCCTTCACCTCCTCGCCCCAGTCCGCGTGTGGGATGCCGAACACGGCGGCGTCGCCGACTTTCGGGTGCGTGAGGAGCACGCTCTCGATCTCGGCCGGGTAGATGTTGGCGCCGCCCGAGATGATCATGTCGGACTTCCGGTCGCGCAGGAACAGCCAACCATCCTCGTCCAGCAGCCCGACGTCGCCGACGGTGAAGTACTTTCCGCGCCGGTTCTTTTCGGTCTTCTCCTTGTCCTTGTAATACTCGAAGTTGCCAGTCTGCATCGACATGTACACGGTGCCGATCTCGCCCTGCGGCACCTCGTTGCCGTCGTCGTCGAAGATGACGACCTCCGAGATCGGCCACGGCTGCCCGACGGTTCCGGGCTTCTTCACCCACTCCTCGGCGAACACGATCGTCCCGCCGCCCTCGCTCGCCGCGTAGTACTCGTCGATCACGGGGCCCCACCACTCGATCATCTGGCGCTTGATCTCGGGCGGGCAGGGCGCGGCCGCGTGCACCATGTGACGCAGCGACGACACGTCGTACTTCGCCTTCACGTCCTCGGGTTGCGCGAGGAGGCGGTGGAACTGCGTCGGCACCATGTGGCTGTTGGTCACGCCGTACTTTTCGATGAGCCGAAGCATGTCCTCCGGCGTCCACTTGTCCATGAGCACCACGGTGTGGCCGGCGTGCAGTGCGCCGCCCGCGAACACGAGGACTGCGGTGTGATAGAGCGGCGAGCCGCAGATGTGCACATTGTCGTCGTGTGGCTGCAGGCGGAAGAGAAAGAGCATCCCCGAGAAGCCGACGGCCCCGGCCTCGGGCTCGGCGCCGGGGAGGGGGCGGCGGACGCCCTTCGGCTTCCCGGTCGTCCCGGACGTGTAGTTCATGACGGCGCCCGTGGAGCGGTTCTCGGGCAATGTCGTCGGCTGCCCCGCCTTGAGCTCGTCGAAGGGGCGGAACCCGGGGATGTCGCCCACGGCGAAGCGCTGCTCCTTCGGGAACCCGATCTCCTCGGCGGCGGCGGCGCACTCGTCGGCGAAGCGCTCGTGCGCCACGAACGCCTTCGCCTCGGAGTCCTGGACGATGTACGCGATCTCGGTGCCGACGAGATGGAAGTTGATCGGCACGAGATAGAAGCCGGCTTGGAGCGCGGCGAGGTACAGCTCGAACACCTCGACGCTGTTCGGCAGCACCATCGCCACCGCGTCGCCCGGCTCGAGACCGGCCGCCCGCAGCCCGTGGACGACTTGGTTGCACGACGCGAGCAGCTCGCCCGCACGCACCTCACGCTCGTCGGGATCGACGACCGCCAGCTTCTCGGGCTCTTCCCGGGCGATGCTCCAGAATCCGAGCTCGGCCATTAGGACGCGCTCCTTACCTCTTCATCTGCGTGATTGGTGGCCGCCATCCGGGCGGCGCGGTAGTCAGGTTTGCCGACGGGCGTGCGCGGGATCCCGTCGGCGAGGACCAGCACGCGCGGCAGCTTGTAACCCGCGAGCTTGGCGCGTGAGTGTGCCTGGAGCTCCGCGAGCGACGGCACCGCGCCCGGCCGCGGCTGCACGATGGCGGCCACACGCTCGACGTAGCGGTCGTCAGGGATGCCGACGACGACGGCGTCGAACACGTCCGGATGCGACTTGAGCGCAGCCTCGACCTCCTCCGGGTACACCTTCTCGCCGCCGGAGTTGATGCAAACCGACCCGCGCCCGAGCAGCGTGATGGTGCCATCGGCCTCGACGGTGGCGAAGTCGCCGGGTACGACCCAGCGGGTGCCGTCGGCCACCGTCACGAGTGTGGCTGCAGTCTTCTCCGCGTCTTTGTAGTACCCGAGCGGTATGTGCCCGCGCCGGGCGAGCAGTCCGACGGTGCCGGAGCCGGGCTCGACGGGGCGGTGGTCGTCGTCGAGCACGGTCATGAACTCGCCCATGGTGAATCGGGGACCGGCGGCGGGGCCCTGGGTGTCGTACACGGTCCCGGCGGCACCGGTCTCGGACGCGCCGAAGCTGTCCATGACCATGGCGTTCGGGAGCCCGGCGCGCAGCTGTTCCTTCACGGCCGGCGAGAGGATGGCGCCGCCGGAGCCGACGATGACGACCGAGGACGTGTCGTAGGCCGCGCCTGGCGCAGTGAGCGCCTCGGCGAGGGGGCGGCCCATGGCGTCACCGACCACCATGACCGAGTTGCAGCGTTCCCGCTCGACCGTGCCCCAGATGCGGTCGGGATCGAAGTGGCGGTCGCAGTTGAGGACGACGGTGCCACCTCCGTACAGATTGATGAAGAACATCCACTGCCCGCCGCCGTGCATCAGCGGCGCGTTCACCATGGGGACGGCCCGGGCGTCCTCGGCCGCAACTCGTTCGGCGAGCTCTTCCGGCGCGGTGATGGGCGGTTGCCCGAAGCCCCCGCCGCCGAGGGCAGCGAAGAAGATGTCCTCGGCGCGCCATATCACGCCCTTGGGCACGCCCGTCGTGCCACCCGTGTAGAGGAGATAGAGGTCGTCGCCGGAGCGGGAGCCGAAGTCGCGCTCGGGAGAGGCGGCCCGGAGAGCGTCCTCGTACGGCACGGCGTCGGAGTGCGCGTCGCTGCCGTCCTCGAGGACGACGGAGTGGCGCAGGTTCGGCAGATCGGCGCGGATGCTGTCCAGCAGCGGCGCGAACGCGCGCTCGAACACGATGGCGACGGCGTCGGAGTTGTCGAGGATGTAGCGCGTCTCGTCGGCGACGTATCGGTAGTTGACGTTGATCGGGACGGCGCGGGCCTTGTACGCCCCGAGCATGGCCTCGGCCCACTCGGCGCGGTCCCACGAGTAGATCGCGACCTTGTCGCCGGGCTCGACGCCGTCGTCGAGCAGGTGATGGGCAAAGCGGTTGGCGCGCTCGTCGAGGCCGGCATAGGTGAGGCGCCGGTCGCCGGCCACGAGCGCGAGCCGATCGGGCACCTCGTCGGCCACGATCTCGTACAGGTCGGCGAGGTTGAACTCCATCCCGGAGCAAAGTAGAACACGTTCTGATCGCGTGCGGCAACCGCGGCGACGGCGCCTTTGGCGACCGTCGCCGCAACGCCGGAGCTTGCGACGGCGACAATCAACCGGGTGAAGGGGCGGCCAATGGCGCGAATCAGCGTTCCCGACGGCGACGGACCGGAGATCGCGCGCGTTTGGTCGCTGCGGCCGGAGCTCGGCAAGCCCGTCGCCGAGCTCTCGGGTGCGGTGTACGGGGAGAGCAAGCTCCCGGGCCGGGTGCGCGAGTCGGTGCGCATGCGGATCGCGCAGATCAACCAGTGCCCGATCTGACTGGGGTGGCGGATTCCGCAGTTGGCGGAACAGGGCGTCACCGAGGACATGTATGCGCACGTCGCCGAGCATCGCGACCATGACGAGTACTCGAACGCGGAGCGGGTGGCGATCGAGTACGCCGAGCGCTTCGCCCTCGAGCATCTGGCGCTCGACGACGACTTCTTCGTCCGCTTGCGTGAGTACTTCAGTGACGCCGACATCCTGGATCTCACGATCTGCATCGCGGACTTCCTGGCATTCGGGCGGCTCACCGAGGTGCTGAGGCTCGACCAGGAGTGCTCGCTCGAGTTCCCATGACAGAGACGGCTCGGCCGCGGCTGTTCTCACCGCTGCGCATCGGGCCCGTCACCGCCCCGAACCGCATCGTCTGTGGTGCGCACTTCACGCAGTTCGTCGAGCCGGCGACGACGGTCGGCGAGCCCGGCTACTACGGCGCCCGCTACGGCCGGTACCTCGGCGAGCGGGCGGCCGGCGGCGCGGGTGTGATCATCGCCGGGCAGGCCCAAGTGCATCCGACGACCGCGTACCAGATGCGAAACAACGCCATCGCGTGGGACGAGGCGGCCGTCCCGCATTTCGCCGAGGTGACCGCGCCCGTGCACGAGCACGGCGTGCTGGCGTTCCTGCAGCTGGCGCACAACGGCGGCGTCAACGACGGGACGTGGTCGAAGCTGCCGGCGTGGGCGCCATCGGCGGTCGCGAACTACAACGAGCCACCCAAGCCGCTCGAGCACGAAGAGATCCGCGAGGTCGTCGATTCCTTCGGACGTTCTGCCGCCAACGCCGCCGCCGGCGGGTTCGACGGCATCGAGGTGCACGGCGCCCACGGCTACTTGATCCACGAGTTCCTGTCGCCCAAGAGCAATCACCGCACCGACGAGTACGGCGGCAGCCTCGAAAACCGGATGCGGTTCTGCATCCAGGTGCTCGAAACCGTGCGCGCCGCCGTGGGTGACGGTGTGGCCGTCGGCCTGCGCCTGGTCGGCGACGAGGAACAGCGCGACGCGTCCGGCCTGACCGCCGACGACGCGGCGGAGATCGCCGCCCGGCTCGAGAACGCCGGGCTCGTCGACTTCGTGCACGTGAGCGTCGGAACCAGCGGCATGGGCATGGTGCGCCCGCTGTATGCGCCGCATCTGCTCGGCGTCTACGCCGCGCACACGGTGAAGAAGGCGCTGCGCGACACGCCCGTGTTCGCCGTGCACCGCATCCTCACCCCCGACGAGGCCGAAGGCGTCCTCGAACGGGGTGAGGCCGATGCCGTCACGCTCGTGCGGGCGTTGATCGCCGACCCCGAATGGGGAGTGAAGGCGCGCGCCGGCGCCGACGACAGGATCCGCCGCTGCACCGGGTGCAACCAGGGCTGCTACGGCAACCTGCTTCAGAGCCTGCCGATCACCTGCGTCACGAACCCCGCCGTCGGGCGTGAGGCCGAGCTCGGGGTGGGCACGATGCGGCCCGCAGCGCGGGCGAAGCGCGTGGTCGTGGTCGGCGGCGGGCCCGCCGGGCTCGAGGCGGCGTGGGTGGCGGCGGCGCGCGGGCACCGGGTCACGCTGCTCGAGCGCGGCGACGAGCTGGGCGGCAAGATCCGGCTCGCCCAACGGCTCCCGGGCCGAGAGGAGCTGGCCGACTTCGCCGACTGGCGGGCACACGAGTGCGAGCGGCGCACGGTGGACGTGCGACTCGGCGTCGACGCCGGCGTGGACGGCGTCGTCGCGCTCGATCCGGACGCGGTGGTCGTCGCGACGGGTGCGCGGGCGACGACGTCCGGCGCGTCGAAGTGGCATCCGATGCCGGTACCCGGGAGCGAGCAGCCGTTTGTCGTCGACCACGAGCGCGCGTTGGTCGAAGCCGACGGGATCCACGGCCCCGTCGTGATCCTCGACGTCGTCGGTCACATCGAGGCG
>DATFXL010000072.1:0-40088 GCA_035316025.1 Acidimicrobiia bacterium | reverse complement strand
ACGGCGACCGGGGTGTCGCCCATGTCGACCATGAGCTGGTCCATCGTCACGGTGCCGGCGATCGGATGGCGCCGGCCACCGACCAGGACCGCGCCGCCGGATGCCGACAGCGCCCGGGGCACACCGTCGGCGTAGCCGATCGGCACCGTCGCAACCGTGCCTTCGGCCGGCGTCGTGTACCGCAGGCCGTACGACACGCGGGCGCCGGCCGGCAGCCGCTTCACGTGCGAGACGCGGGCCTTCAGCGCCATCGCCGGACGCAACGGCACCCGGCCGGCCAGGCTCGGCGCCGGGGGAACGCCGTACGCCGCGATCCCGCAGCGCACGAGGTCGAAGCGAGCGCGGTCGGTGAAGGTGAGGAGGGCGGCGGAGTTGGCCGCGTGCACCATGTCGAACTCCACGCCGGCGCCGCGGAGGTCGTCGAGCACGGCTTCGAAGCGATCGAGCTGCTCGGACGTATAGGGGTCGTCGGGCTCGTCGGCCACGGCGAAGTGAGTGAGGACGCCTTCGAGGCGCAGCTCGTCGCGCGCGGTGATCGTCTCGGCCAGCGCGCACGCGTCGGCGGCCGTGCAACCAACGCGATGCATCCCCGTGTCGACCTTGAGGTGCACGGGTAGCGGCTCGGCGCCCGAATCGGCGACCGCCTTGGCCAGCGCGTCGATGCCGGGCCGCGTGTACGCCACCGGCGTGAGGCCGAGGGCGACGACGGCGGGCGCGGCGGGCGGCGGCGGCTCGGACAGGACGAGCACCCGGGCGTCGATGCCGGCGGCGCGCAGCTCGGCGCCTTCCTCGACGAGCGCCACGCCGAGCCACTGCGCGCCGGCGTCGAGCGCGGCGCGCGCCGCCGGCACCGCGCCGTGCCCGTAGCCGTCGGCTTTCACGACCGTCATGAGCGCGGCGGGCGAGGCCACCCCGGCGAGGGTGCGCACGTTGGCACGGATCGCGTCGAGGTCGATCTCCGCCCAGACGGGCCGGTAGGTGGTCACGTCACGTCACGGTGCGTTCCTGACCGTCGCAGAGCGAAGGTGAGGAACGCATCAGCTGGTGCGGGACAGGAAGCGGACGAGGTCGCCGCGGGCGATGATGCCGATGAGCTTGCCGTCGTCGACGACAGGGACGTGGGTGACGTCGCGGTCGTGCATCTCCGCCGCCACCCCGTCGAGGGTGTCGTCGGGATCGGCGACGTGGAAGTCGGTGACCATGACGTCGGCGACGGTCGCACCGGCGGCCTTCTTGAGCTCGTGCTCGAAGCGGTGCAGCGACGACGGCAACACGAGGTCGGCGCCGAGGAAGGAGATGACAGTGGGAACGTGTAGCCGCGCCTCCGACACGATCAGGTCCTCGTCCCGCAGGAGCCCGACCAGCGTCCCGCCCGCGTCGACGACGGGGGCGGCGCCGATCGCCTTGTCGGCGAGCACGTCGGCCGCCTCCTGCACCGACTGGTCGGGGCGCAGGGTCACCACGGCGCGGGTCATCACCTCGCGCACGGGCGTCGTGTCGGGCATCTAGTCCTCCATGCCGTCGGGACCGTCGAGGCTCTCCAGGGAGCGGATGGCCGCCGGGAGCGCTGCGATGAGGTCGCCGGCGACGAGGCCAGTATGCCCGGCGACGTCGGCGGCCCGCCCATGGGCAACGGCACCGGCGGCGGCGGCCCAGAACGCCTCGGCGCCCCGGGCGAGGAAGCCGCCGATGATCCCGGCGAGCACGTCGCCCGTCCCGGCGCTGGCCAGCCACGGCCCGCCCGTCGTGTTGATCGCCGCCCGCCCCGCCTCCGACGCGCCGTCGGCGATCACCTCGCCCGGGCCTTTCAGCAGCACGACGGCATGGGCCCGTTCGGCCAGGCGCCGGGCAGCTGCCAGCCGATCGTCGCCGACCTTCTCCCCCGCCAGGTGCACGTACTCGCCGGCGTGGGGCGTGAGCACGGCGGGGGCGCGGCGGGCCCGGAGCGGCCCGACGTCGCCGGCGAGCGCGTTGAGCCCGTCGGCGTCGAGCACGAGGGGGACCGGCGCCTCGGCCACGATGCGGCGGACGGCAGCGGCGGTGCGGTCGTCGCGCCCCAACCCGGGCCCGACGATCAGGACGCGGAACCGGTCCGCGGCCTCGAGCACCTCGGCGGCGGCGGGCTCGTCGAGCGCGCCGGCGGGCGTGGCGGGCAGCGCCTTCGAGATCACCTCCGTACCCGAAGCGCGCGCGGCCGCCTCCGCACCCGGAACGCCACACCACACGATCCCCGCGCCGGCGCGCATGGCGGCTTGGCTGACGAACGACGGCGCGCCAGTCATCCCGCCGGAGCCGCCCACGACGAAGGCGCCGCTGAGCCACTTGTGCGCGTCGGGGGCGCGGTCGGGCATCGCGAGCGCGAGGTCGAGCGGCTCGGGAACGAACACCTGCGGGTCGCCGAGGTCGATGCCGATGTCGGCGACCTCCACCTCCCCCGCGTGACCGGCACCCGGTTGGAAGACGAGCCCCGGCTTGAGCGCCGAGAACGACACCGTGTGCGACGCGTGGACGGCCACTCCCTCGACCACGCCGGTCGCGCCATTCACCCCTGACGGGATGTCGACGGCGACACACGGGCCGAGCACGGTGTCGGCGGCGCCGGCCACCCACGCCGCGTCGCCGTCGAGCGCACCGCGGAACCCGGTGCCGAACATGGCGTCGACGAAGGCGTCGGCGCGGAGCAGCGATCGCTCGCACAGCTGGCGATCGACGCCGCCGCCGAGCGTGAACACGTCGACGCGTACGCCCCATTCGCGCAAGGCCCGGGCCGCGACGTGGCCGTCACCGCCGTTGTTCCCCTTGCCGGACACGACGACGACACGCCGTCCGTACGTGCCACCCATCTCTTGCCGCACCGTCCATGCGACGGCACGTCCAGCGCGTTCCATGAGCACCTCGACGGGCGTGCCTCCCGCGATCGTGCGCCGGTCGGCTTCGCCCATCTCGGCCGGCGTGAGCACGGGACGCACCGGTCGTCCCGCCTCGCCGTCAGCCGACGGCGATGGCCACCGCCATCGCCATGGCGTCGGTGTGGGTGAGCGAGAGGTGCCAGGCGCCGACGCCGCGCTCGTCGGCGAGGACGGCCGCCTTGCCGTACAGCGCGACGGCCGGCGCGCCGCCCCGACGGCGCACCACCTCCACGTCGCGGAGCTTGAACGCGCCCAGCCCCACGCCCAGCGCCTTCATGACCGCCTCCTTGGCGCCGAACCGAGCCGCGAGCCGGGGCGCGGGGTCGTGGTGGCGGAAGGCGTAGGCGCGTTCGTCGTCGCTGAACAGACGCTCGGGCAGGTGCGCCCGGCGCCGCATTGCGAGCCGGAACCGATCGATCTCCACCAGGTCAGTGCCGATCCCGACGATGTTCACGCCCGTGTGCGCCACCGCTCGGCGAGCACGTACACGGGCTCGGTGAGGATGTCGACGACGTCGATGTCGGCGAGGCGCGTGTCGTCGAAGGTGGGCTCGGTCTCGGTGACGGCGTCCTTGAGCGCGGCGTACCGACCCCGGTAGCCCTGGAGCACGGCGCGGGCGCCGTCCGGCGCCAGGCGGGGCCGGAACGCGACGTGCAGAAGCGTCAGACCCGTCGTCATCGTGCCCTTGAGCTCGGGGACGATGATCAGGGTGCGCCCGTCGCGGCGGCCCTTCGCCACGGTGACCTCGCGCTCGTACGCCACCCGGTGCTTCGTCCCGATCAGGCGCGGGTCCGAGTCGGTGCGCGACGGCAGCCCGGCGGCGACCCCTCCCCGATCGACGACGTGGACGGTCGCGGCGTCCCCGTCGACGTCGCCCTCGATGCGGTAGCGCGTGAACCCGGTGACCTGCTCGACGGCGGGGTCGAGGTCGACGAGCGTCCGCAGCGCGCGGTAGCTGAGGCTGTCGCGCGCCACGCCGGCGGCGAGGACATTCCGTACGAGGGGCGCCTCGAGCAGCGTCTCGTCGGAGCGCGAGATGCCGACGGTGACCGTCTTCGCCTGGTGCTTGATTGCATCGACAGGACGGGTGAGCTCGTCGATGCCCTGCGTGAGGGCGGCGGTGAGGTCCTCGACGACCGTGCTGGGAGTCCCGACCTTGCCCAGCTCGACCTGGTACGCGTCGAGTGGCGCCGCACCCGTCGCGAAGCGCAGCACCGACGTGATCCGCACCGCGCTGCTCGCATCGAGATGGCCGTCGTACGCGCCGGTGCGGAGCCCGTCGAAGAAGCCGGCCGCCGGCGCGGTGACCCCGGCGGCGAGCCGGTCGAGCATTGCGTCGCCGTCGCCGCCGGAGACGGCGGCCTCGATGGCGGCTCGGGCCTCGCGCAGCGGCACGGCCTGCGCATCGATGGCCAGGGCGGCCTCGTAGCCGAACAGGTGCCCGGCGATCGTCGAGAGCACAAAACCGAGCGCGGCGTGGACGCCGGGGACCGTGATCGTCTCGACCGCGCCCGAGAACCGGGTGTCCCCCTCGGTCGCGATGACGATCGGCGTCGCCCGGTGGGCCCGATAGATCCCGACCTCCTTGGCCACGTCGTCGGCGTTGGAGCCCTCGAGACCGGACGCGCACACGAGGATGAGCGGCTCCGACGACAGGTCGATGTGCTTCTTGTCCTCGGTGAAGTCACAGGCGATCGACTTGTAACAGAGCTCCGACAGCTTGATGCGAAGCTCGGAGGCGGCGATGCGGTTCGCGCCGTTCCCGACCACCGCCCAGTACCGCTTCGAAGGCGCATGGCGCTGGGCGACGCCCGCGATCGCTTCGCGCGTGGCGATGACCTCGAGCATACGGTCGGGGAGCTCACGGAGAGCCGCCAGCAGGTCGTGGTGCCGCGCGGCGTCTGTCGGGCCCGCCTCGGTCGCGATCGCGAGTGCGAGCAGGAACCCCGCCGCGATCTGCGAGTAGAACGCCTTGGTCGACGCCACGCTCATTTCGACGTCGCGTCCGTCCGACGTGTACAGCACGCCGTCCGACTTCTCGACGAGGTCGCTGTTCCGGCGGTTCACGATCGCGACCACCGACGCGCCGCGTGCGCGCACGAGATCGACGGTGCGGTTCGTGTCGGTGGTCGTCCCACTCTGACTGATGGCGACGACCAGCGTGTCGTGCATGTCCGCGCGGAGGGCGAAGCCGGACAGCTCCGTCGCCGGCATGGCGTCGACGAGCAGGCTCGGTGTCGCGTTCCTGAGCGCGGCCGCGAAGCTCTGACCGGCGACGGCGGCGGTGCCCTGCCCGATAACGACGACGCGTCGCAGCGTGCCGTCGCGAAGCCGGTCTCGCACCGGGTCCGGGAGCGACTCGGACCCGAGCTCGACCGTGAGCCGGCCGTCGTCGCCCACCCCGATGCGGCCCCGCAGCGTTTTGCGGAACGACGCCGGCGCTTCGGAGATCTCCTTCAGGAGATAGTGGGGGGAGGTGCCACGGTCGATGTCGCGCGTCGTGATCTCGGCGTGTTGCAGCTCGTCGGAGGTGAGCGCGACCTCGGTGCCGTCGTAGGCGAAGCGTCGAACCCCGGCGAGCTGGCCTGCGGCGGCGGCCTCGAGGCTGACGATCTGGCCTCGGGTGGCGCCGGGCCGCTGCGCGTCGGCGGGGGTCTCGCCGTCCATCCGCAGGTAGGTGCCTGTCTCCTCGACGAGCCCATAGGGCTCGCTGGCCACGACGAACGTGTCCTCGGCCAAGCCGACGTTCAGCGCCTGGCCGCTGCCCCGCAGCGCGAGCAGGATCCGTTCCGGCTGGTCGGCGGCCCCGGCCGCGATCGCGACCGACCCCTCGAGCGAGGCGACGGTGGCGCGAAATGCCTCGGCGAGGTCGTCGCCGGCGGCGAGCCGACGGGAGACGAGGGTCGGGATCACCTTGGCGTCGGTGGTCATCTCGGTCGGGACGTCCAGGCGCTCGATGGCCTCGAGGTCGGCGTAGTTGTCGACGTCGCCGTTGAGCGCGCCGACGACGTACGGCGCGTCGGCCCGACCGAGCTCGTCGCTGTTCACCGGGTGCGCGTTGGCCTCGGAGATGATGCCGACGCTCGCCCACCGAGTGTGCGCCAGCACGACGGCCCGGGCGGTGTCGGCCGAGACGGCCAGGTGCAACAGGTCGTCGGCGCGGATGACGGAGCGCAGGGCAGCGGTGTTGTCGCCCAACTCGCCGATCTCGGCCGCCGCCTTGTACACGAAGCTCAAGGAGTCACCGGCGCGGCGCACGGCCCGGGAACCGAACACCGGATCGCGCCGCTCGTCGAGCAGGCGCGCGATCGCGGGATCGTCAAGTTCCAGGCCGTGGTGATGGACGAACAGGTGGAGCCCGGCCGAGTCACGGCCCCGCACCTCGAGCCGGTCGAGCGCCGACAGCGCGACCTGAACCGACGTGAAGGCCTCGATCGCGGAGCGGGACAGGTCGGACCCGCTGAGGTCGGCGACCGCCCGCGCCGTGCGCAGCCGGTCTTGACCGACCGCCCAGACCGCGTCCTTCAGGCGCACGAGCGCGGCGTTGACGTCCTCGAGCTCGACGGTCGACAGCTCGGCCGCGCTGGCGTCGAGCGCGGCCTCGACACGGTCCGCGGCAAGCTGGAGCTGCTCGACGCGGTGCTCGACACCCACCGCCAGCGCGCGGTCGGCGAGGAGCGCCTGTACGCCCGGCGCGCCCTTCAGCTGTGTGTCGACCTCCCCGACGCGCGCGGCCGCCTGCGCCAGCCCGTGGGAATCGACACGCCCGGCGTCGCCGAGCGCGGAACCCGTGAGGGCGATGCCCTGCTCGAGCTCGCCGAGGAGACGGGCGCCGTCGGGCGGCATCCGGCCGCTCGACCGCCGTAAGACGGCCACGATGCCGCACATAGACGCACCAGGTTACGTCGCCGGTGGTCCGCGAGGGCTCCGAACACTCAGGCCTCGCCGAGTCCGATTCGTTCTTCTGCTATCCGGCCGTAGGGCCGCAGGCGCGTTCCACGGCGGCGGCGAGGCGCGTCACCGCCGTCTCCGCCACTTCCGTCGTCGGTGCCTCCACCATCACACGGACAACGGGCTCAGTTCCCGACGGGCGCACGAGCACTCGCCCGTCCGCACCCAGCTGCTGCTCGACGGCGGCGAGCTCGGCGCGGAATCCGCTGTCCTCCTCGAGGCCGGCGCGGTCGCCGACCCGCACGCTGCGCAGTACCTGCGGCAGGGCCGGGACGACGGCGGCCAGCTCCGCCAGCGGGCGGCCGCGCCGCGCCATCACGTCGAGCAGCACGAGCCCGGTGAGGGTGCCGTCACCCGTGGTGGCGAGGTCGGCGAGGATCAGGTGCCCGGACTGCTCGCCGCCGAGTGACAGCCCGTGCGCCTCGAGGGCGGTGAGCACGTTGCGGTCGCCCACCTGCGTCTCGACGAGCCCGAGGCCGTGCTCGGCGAGCGCGCGTCGCAGGCCGAAGTTCGACATCACGGTCGCGACGACGGCGTCGCCGCGCAGCGCACCCCGTTCGTGGAGGTCGAGGGCGATGATCGCCAGCATCTGGTCGCCGTCAACGAGGTTGCCGCCCTCGTCGATCGCGATGACTCGGTCGGCGTCGCCGTCGAACGCGAGCCCGATGCTGTTTCCGGCGGCGACAACGGCCTCCTGCAACTCGGTGGGATCCGTCGACCCGCAGCCGGCGTTGATGTTGGTGCCGTCGGGCTGGTCGTGGAGCACCCGCACCGACGCGCCGCACACCCGCAGCGCCCACGGCGCGACTTCGAAGGCGGCGCCGTTCCCGCAGTCGACCACGACGGATTGCCCGTCGAGCCGGCGACCGCCCAGAGCGGCCGCGAGGTGGGCGATGTAGTCGGCGTCGGCACCCAGGCGGTCACGCGCGACCCCGACGTGGGTTCCCTCGGGCCCGCCCTCGGCGCCGGTCCGAGCGGCGAAGCGCTGACCGCCGTCGACGAGCCGCCGCAGCTCCGCCTCGATGCGCCGCTCGGGCTCGTCGGCGATCTTGCGCCCACCAGACGCGAACAGCTTCACGCCGTTGTCGGGAAACGGGTTGTGACTGGCCGAGATCACTGCGCCGGGACCGTCGTAGAGCTGGCCGAGGTAGGCGACACCGGGCGTGGGGAGCACACCGACGCGCTCGACGCCGGCGCCTTCGCTGCACAAGCCGGCCACGAGCGCAGCCTCGAGCAGCGGCCCCGAGCGGCGCGTGTCGCGGCCGACGAAGAACGGCCGGTCGGTGCCCAGGACGCGAGCGGCGGCGCGGCCGAGCGCAGCCACGAGCTCGGGCGAGAGGTCGCGATTTGCGACCCCACGAATGCCATCGGTGCCGAACCGCAGCGTCATGCGGCCGAGCCGGTTTGTCTCAGCGCTTCGAGTACTGCGGCGCCTTACGGGCCTTCTTGAGGCCGTACTTCCGGCGCTCTTTCTCGCGCGCGTCGCGGACGAGCAGCCCGGCCTTCTTCAGCGTCGGCCGGAGCTCGTCGTCGAGTGAGACGAGCGCACGTGCGATTCCGAGACGCAGGGCACCCGCCTGGCCGCTCACACCACCGCCGTCGAGCGACGCGTCGACGTCGTACACGTCCGCCGTCTGGGTGAGACGCAGCGCCTCGGTAGCGACGACCTGGTGCGTGAGGGTCGGGAAGTACCGTTCGAACTCACGTCCGTTGACCTTGATGACGCCGGTGCCGGGACGCAACCGGACGCGTGCGATCGACCCCTTACGGCGGCCGGTGGTCTGGATGAGGGGCTTGGTCACGCGTTACCTCCGGGTGCCGCTCGCGAGCGGGCGGGCGACGGGCTTCTGTGCCGCATGCGGATGCGTCGGTCCGGCGTACACGCGCAGCTTCCGGAACATCTGGCGGCCGAGACGGCCCTTGGGGAGCATCCCCTTCACCGCCTGGCGCACGACCTTCTCGGGGTCGCGCTCGAACAGCCGCCCCAGGCTCTCGGACTTGATGCCGCCCGGGTAGCCGGAGTGCCGCCAGTAGCGCTTGCCCTCGGCCTTGCGCGGACCGATGTCGAGCTTGGCCGCGTTGACGACGATCACGTGGTCGCCGCCATCGACGTGCGGCGCCCACGTCGGCTTGTGCTTGCCCCGCAGCAAGGTGGCGACCTCGCTCGCGACGCGGCCGAGCACGGCGCCGTCGGCGTCGACGACGTGCCACGCGCGCTCGATGTCGCCGGGCTTGGGGCTGTATGTACGCACAGGAAAGAAGAGGTTACTCCTGTCCGAGGCAACCCAGACAATCGGGTCGGAACCGGTAACCTCCGAAGAGGGCGGCGGCTCCGCCGACCGCCTCTGCAAAGCCGAGCCTGCGACGGCGGCCGGCGGCGGCTTTGCCGACCGTTGCCGCAAAAGCCGGAGCTTGCGACGGCGACGAAGCAAGAGCAACAAGGAGGAACTGCATGACGGCTCCCCCGACCGCGGTGCCGGCGCACGGGATCACCGCCGAGCGCGGTGACGACGCCGCGCGCGCACTCGAGATCCTCCTCGATGCCGCGCTCGACCCGATCGTCGACATGGTCCTGCTCGCCCGCGACGATGCCTACGAGGCTCGGTCCCACGACGGGTGGGTCCGCTTCCGGCGGACCGACGACGGCCAGTTCGAGACGATCAGCAGCGACGGTTCGTACCCGCTCGCGGACCAGTCGACCGACCGGTTCGCGGGGCTCGAGGCCGAGCGCGCCCACCCGTACCCGACCCGGCAGGAGAACGCTTACCCGTTCGGCTTCGCGCAGGTCGCCCAGCTCTTCGACCACCCCGCCGCGCCCGACCTGTGCGTGATCCACTCCGCCGCCCACAACTGGGAGGACCAGGGCGGGCACCGTGGCGAGCACGGCTCGCTCGACGTCGTGCAGGCGCGGGCGCCGTTCATCGCGGCCGGGAAGGGAGTGCGCGCCGACGGTCTCGTGCCCCGGGCGGGGCGGCTCGTCGACGTCGCGCCCACGGTCGCCGAGCTGCTCGGCCTCGCGCCCGCCGACGACGGCGGGTACGTCCGGGGCCAGGACGGCGAGGTCCGCACCGACATCCTCGATCTCGCCGGCGGGCGGCCTCGCCACGTCGTGGGGTTCCTGTGGGACGGCACGAACCCGAACGTGCTGTACGCGATGGCGGCGGCGGGCCAAGCGCCGAACATCGCCCGTCTGCTCGAGATGGGCACTGCCTACGAGCACGGCGCGATGGCCGGGCTCCCCACCGTGACGCTCGCGAACCACACGTCGATCCTCACGGGCCGGCTGCCCGGCCACCACGGCATCCTCAACAACGCGTGGTACGACCGGCGGCACGGCCGTCAGATCATCACGAACTCTTCGGCCACGTGGCCTACCGCGATGGAGAGCCTGACGCCCGGCGTGGAGACGATCCACGACGCCGTGCACCGCACGTGGCCCGACGCCTTCACCGCATCGGTCAACGAGCCCGCCGACCCCGGCGCCGACTACTCGACGTTCGACTTCTTCCGCCGGGGCGAGGTGCCGCCGATCCCGAAGACGCCCGACGGCCTGCCGCACACGACGGAGCGTTTCGTGCGCCCTTCCAAGGACTACCGGTGGTCCACCATCGTGGACCACATGTGCGTCGAGCAGGCGACGGGCATCTGGAGCGGCCACTACCGGGATGGCGACTACGCCAAGCCGAGGTTCATGTGGGTGAACTTCACGCTCACCGACTCCGCGTTCCATGAGGGGGGGCCGCACTCCGAGATCGCGGCGGCCGCCGTTCGCGATTGCGACGCGCGCCTCGGGGAGGTGCTGGCGGCGGTCGAGCGCGCGGGGGTGTTCGACGACACCGCGTTCCTGCTCGTCGCCGACCACGGCATGGAGGAGAACGATCCCGCCGTGTGCGGCGACTGGGACGTCCCGCTGCGAGAGGCCGGCTTGCAGTTCCGCGACGAGGGCTACAGCTTCCTGTACCTCGGCGAGCAATGAACATGCGCATCTGAGCGGCAGGGTGCCGTCAGATGCGCACGTCAGCTCACGTCAGCTCACGCCGGCGCCGACGGCTTTGCCGACGAGGAAGGTGGCGGTGGCGACGAGCGCGCCGATCAGAGCCATGCGGAGGCCGGACCGGCCCGCGTGACGGCCGGTGAACACCGAGATCGCGCTCCCCACACCGAACAACGCCACGACCGACAGGAGCGCCGACGTGACGACGGCGGCGACGCCGCTGCCGAAGAAGAACGGCACGACGGGCAGGAAG
The DNA here is from genome assembly GCA_035316025.1 of Acidimicrobiia bacterium. Taxonomy (GTDB): domain Bacteria; phylum Actinomycetota; class Acidimicrobiia; order IMCC26256; family JACDBD01; genus JALZAA01. The sequence continues at coordinate 28,981 of DATFXL010000072.1, read as the reverse complement.
GCACCGGCGCCGAAAGCGAGGAACGACGTGACCGCTGCGACCCACGGTGACGCGAGCGTGGTGGGGTCGAGACCGAGCTCCTCGCGCGCCAGGGTGTCGAGCGCGACGTCGGGGCGGGCCATGATGTTGGCGACGAGCGCCTTGGCCTCGGCGGGGTCGACGCCCTTCGCCTGGTAGATGAGCTCGAGCTCCTCGCGCTCCTCCTCCGGGAACGCGGCCAGCTCCTGCTCCTCGATGCGCAGCTCGTTCTCGTAGAGCTCACGCTGCGAGCGAACGGAGATCCACTCGCCCGACGCCATCGAGAACGCGCCCGCGACGAGGCCGGCCACCCCGGCGAGCAGCACGATCGACTTGTTGCTCGTCCCGCCGGCCACGCCCATGACCAGTGAGAAGTTCGACACCAAGCCGTCGTTCACGCCGAACACGCCGGCCCGGAGCGCGCCGCCGACGCCGGCACGGTGGCGGCCCTCTGCCGCCGCAATGCGCCCGCCAGTGGTGTTGCCGCCGCGCATGGCGGCGACCACCTTGCCGTGCATCGCCTCCTGCGCCGCCATCGCCGCCGGCGCCGCGGCGACGCCGCGGTACTTGTCGGCGTCGGCGGCCTCGGCGCGCAACACGATCGGGAGCACGGCTTCGGTCCCGAGCAGCCCCGCCAGGCGGCGCAGCACGCGGATGCGGAACGGCAGCCGGGGCGGCTTGAGGTCGGTGACGCCCGCCTGGCGCATCCTCCCCGCCCAGTGCGCGGCGTGGCGCTCCTCGGCCTCGGCGAGCGACAGGAAGATCGGCCGGCGCCGCTCGTCGGCGTGCTCGGCGAGTGCCCGGTAGAGAGCGGCGCCGCCGAGCTCGGCGGTCCACATCTCGCGGTACTTGGCGAGCTCCGGATCGGCCTTCACGCCGCGTCCCACCATGCGAAGCACGGTACCGCTGCCTCCCACATCAACTTTGCGAGTACCCCACCTCCCACAGGCAGAGGCCTTCGGGCGGCGCGAGCTGACCGGCGTAGGCGCGGTCCTTGGCGCGCAGGATCGGCATGAGATCGCCGGGCCGCTTCTTGCCCGTGCCGACCTCGACGAGGGTGCCGACGATCGACCGCACCATCTGCCAGCAGAAGGCGGTGGCCCGGACGTCGTAGCGCAGGACGCCGTCCCCCAGGTCGTGCCACCGGGACTCGAGGACGCGTCGGGTCGTGGTCGACCCCTCGGGGCCTTGCCGGCAGAAGGCGGCGAAGTCGTGCTCGCCGACGAATGGGTCGGCACCCAGGCGCAGGGCGGGCACATCGAGGGGCGTCGGCACCCACCACGCGTAGCGAGCGAGAAACGGGTCCGGCACCGGCCGGTTCAACACGGTGTAGCGGTAGGCGCGCCAGCACGCCGAGCGGCGGGCGTCGAACCCGGGCTCGACGACGTCGACGGCGTGCACGACGACCTCGGGCGCGAGGGCGCCGTTGAGCGCCGACTGCAGCCGCCACTGGTCGAGGCCGGGGTCGGCGTCGAAGCTCACGACCTGCCCCCAGGCGTGCACGCCGGCGTCCGTACGGCCGGCGCACGCCAGGCGCTCGGGTCGGTGGCGGAGGACGCGCTCGATCGCCTTGGTGAGCACGCCTTCGACGGTGCGGACCTCGGGCTGCTCCGCCCACCCGTGGAAGCCGGTCCCGTCGTACGCGACGACGAGCTTGACCCTTGCCGGACCTTCTTCGCATTCGAAGAGGGTCACTTGAAGGGGCACCTCCGGCAGGCGCCGGGTTCCCCCGGCGCCGGATCACGAATTGTGTCGGCGGAGCGCAAGCGCCCGCTTGCGCGACCAGAGAATCAGACCAACTCCACACGCGCCATGGGCGCGGCGTCGCCGGACCGAGGCCCGAGCTTCATGATGCGCAGGTAGCCGCCATTGCGGTCGGCGTAGCGGGGCGCGATCTCGGCGAACAGCTTGTGCGCGGCCTGCTTGTCGCGCATGCGGGCGACCACGATGCGGTGCTGGTGCACGCTCCCGCCCTTCGCCTTCGTGATGAGCTTCTCCGCGTACGGGCGCAACGCCTTGGCCTTCGCCACCGTCGTCGTGATCGCACCCGCTTCGAACAGATGCGCGGCGAGGTTCGCCAGCAGTTGCTTCTCGTGGGCGGGGCCCGAACCCAGGCGCGGGCCCTTGCGCGGTGCCGGCATCTTCGGGGCTCCCTACTCCTTCACCCGCAGGGACAGGCCTCGCTCGTCCAGCTTCTGCAGCACCTCTTCGAGCGACTTCGAGCCGAAGTTGGTGATCGCCAGCAGATCGTCCTCGGACTTCTGTACGAGCTGACCGATCGTGTCGACCCGGGCCCGCTTCAGGCAGTTACGGGGACGCTCCGACAAGTCGAGCTCCTCGATGGGCAGCTCGAGGTCGGGCGAGGCCGCCGTGATCGGTGACACCTCGCCCAGCTCGAGGCCCTTCGGCTCGGACGACAGGTCGGCGACGAGACTGACGAGGTTCCTCAGCGTCTCGCCCGCCGACGCCAGCGCGTCGCGGGGCGAGATCGACCCGTCGGTCTCGACCTCGAGGCTGAGCTTGTCATAGTTGGTTGCCTGCTCGACACGGGTGGGCTCGACCGAGAAGGCGACCCTCCGCACGGGCGAGAAGATCGCGTCCACCGGGATCACGCCGATGGTCGACGTCCGCTTGTTGCGCTCGGCCGAGAGGTAACCGCGGCCCTGCTCAACGGTGAGATCGAGCGCGAGGCGCCCCCGCTGGTTGACCGTCGCGAGATGAAGGTCGGGGTTGAGGATCTCGATCTCGGCCGTCGTCTGGATGTCGGAGGCGGTGACGTCGCCGGGGCCGCGCTTGTCGAGCCGGAGCGTGACGGGCTCCTCCGACTCGCACCGCAGCACGAGGTCCTTGAGGTTGAGGATGAGGTCGGTGACGTCCTCCTTCACCCCCGGGATCACGTCGAACTCGTGCAACGCCTCGTCGAAGCGGACCTGGCTCACGGCGGCGCCGGGAATCGACGAGAGGAGGGTGCGGCGGAGGCAATTGCCGAGCGTGTGGCCGAAGCCGGGTTCGAGCGGCGAGATCGTGAACGTCTGGACGTTCCCGTCCGGATCGCCGGCTTCGACTTCGGGTCGCTGGATGATCAGCATGGCGGTCTCACTTCTTGGTCTTGTGGGCGCGTTCGTGTGGGTTCCGGTGGACTACTTGGAGTAGAGCTCGACGATCAGCTGCTCGCGCACGGGAACGTCGATCTGCTCCCGGAGCGGGAGGTCCCGCACGGTGGCCTTGAAGTTCGAGCTGTCGACTTCGAGCCAGGCGGGAACGATCCGGTCGAGCGTGTCGAGGTTGTGGCGCAGCACGATCATCTGACGCGACTTCGTCTGGACTTCGACGACGTCGCTCTTGCGCAGCTGCTGCGACGGGATCGTCACCTTCTGGCCGTTCACCGTGACATGTCCGTGCCGGACCAGCTGGCGAGCCTGGTTGCGGCTGGCGGCGAAGTTCGCCCGGTAGACGACGTTGTCGATGCGCAGCTCGAGCATCTGGAGGAGGACCTCGCCCGTGATGCCGGGATGGCGCGTCGCCTCCTCGTACACGTTCTTGAACTGACGCTCGAGGAGCCCGTAGATGCGGCGCGCCTTCTGCTTCTCGCGCAGCTGCAGGAGGTACTCGCTCTCCCTGATGCGACCGCGGCCGTGCTGACCCGGAGGGTACGGCTTGCGCTCGACGGGGCACTTCATCGTGTCGCACTTGGGGCCCTTGAGGAAGAGCTTCATCCGCTCGCGGCGGCACAGCTTGCAGACGGGACCGGTGTAGCGGGCCATCAGACGCGCCTCCGCTTCGGCGGTCGACAGCCGTTGTGCGGGATCGGCGTGACGTCCTTGATCCCGACGACCTCGATGCCCGTGTTCTGGATCGACCGGATGGCGGTCTCGCGACCCGAGCCCGGCCCCTTCACGACCACGTCGACCTTGCGGACGCCGTGCTCCATGGCGCGGCGCGCGGCCGTCTCGGCCGCGAGCTGTGCCGCGAACGGCGTCGACTTGCGCGAGCCCTTGAACCCGACGTTGCCCGCCGACGCCCAGGCGATCACATTGCCTTCCTGGTCGGCGATCGAGATGATCGTGTTGTTGAACGACGACTTGATGTGCGCGGTGCCGTAGGCGATGTTCTTGCGCTCACGCCGCCTGGGCCGTCGTCCACCCGCCGCTGGCTTCGCCATCCCTATTTCCTCGCCCGCTTCTTGCCGGCCACTGTCTTCTTCGGGCCCTTGCGGGTGCGCGCGTTGGTACGCGTGCGCTGCCCGTGCACCGGGAGGCCGCGCCGGTGACGAACGCCCTGGTAGGTGCCGATCTCCATCTTGCGCTTGATGTCCTGCGAGACCTCGCGCCGCAGGTCGCCCTCGACCTTCACGTTCTGGTCGATGAACGTGCGCAGCTTCGCGACCTCGTCGTCGGTGAGGTCGCGTACTCGCGTATCGGGTGAGATGTCGGTCGCCTGCGCGACGGTGCGCGCGGTCGTGCGACCGATGCCGTAGATGTAGGTGAGCGATACCTCCAAGCGCTTCTCGCGGGGGATGTCGACGCCGGAGATGCGGGCCATCAGTGCTCCTAGCCTTGCCGCTGTTTGTGGCGTGGGTTGGTGCAGATGACGCGCACGGTCCCGTGACGGCGGATCACCTTGCACTTCTCGCACATCTTCTTGACCGAGGGACGAACTTTCACGTGCCGTTCCTGCTCGTGATCACTTGTACCGGTAGGTGATGCGACCCCGGCCGAGGTCGTAGGGGGTGAGCTCCACCTGGACGCGATCGCCGGGCAGGATCCGGATGTAGTGCATCCGCATCTTCCCGGAGATGTGCGCGAGCACCCTGTGCCCGTTCTCGAGCTCGACCCGGAACATGGCGTTGGGCAACGGCTCGACCACCGTGCCCTCCACCAGGATCGTGTCGTCTTTGGGCTTGGCCAGGACTTCCACCGCCTACGGAACTCGGGGTCGGGCGCGCCGAAGGACCTCGGCACACCCTGGGGGCGACTGAAAAGTCTACTCGACCCGCGGAACCCTTGAGAATTCGGGGTCTCGGCCCGTCGCCCCTCGGCGGTGCTCACCCGGGCCGGGTGAGGACCTCGGGGCCGTGGGCGGTCACGGCGACCGTGTGCTCGAAGTGGGCCGAGCGCCGCCCGTCCCGAGTGACCACCGTCCAGCCATCGGGGAGGAGCTCGGTCTGCGGCCCGCCCTCATTCACCATCGGCTCGATGGCGAGGACCATCCCCTCCTTGAGCTTCAGCCCTCGCCCGGGCGGCCCGTAGTTCGGGATCTGAGGCTCCTCGTGCATGGCCGTCCCGATCCCGTGACCCACGTACTCCCGCACGACCGAGAACCCGGCGCCCTCGGCGACACCCTCGACGGCGGCGCCGATGTCGCCGAGGCGGCTGGTGACGGTCACGCGCTCGATCGCCGCCTCGAGCGACGCCTGGGTGACGTCGAGCAGCCGCCGCGACTTGTCGTCGATCTCGCCGATCGGCACCGTCACTGCGGCGTCGCCGTGCCAGCCCTCGATGATCGCTCCGCAGTCGATCGAGAGGATGTCGCCCTCGTGCAGCACGACCTTCGGCGACGGGATCCCGTGCACGATCACCTCGTTGGGCGACGCGCACACCACGCCCGGGAACGGCGGGTTCCCGTAGCCGAGGAAGTTCGAGCGGGCCCCCCGGCGGTCGAGCACCTCGCGGGCAGCTTCGTCGACGTCGGCGGTCGTCGCGCCCGGCTTGGCGGCCCGGATGCACACCTCGTGCATCTCGGCGACGACCCGCCCCGCCCGGCGCATGATCGCGATCTGCTCGGGGGTCTTGCGCGTGATCATGTCTGCAGCGACTTGAGCCGCTGGTTGACCTGGGCGACCACGCGCCCGAAGACGTCGTCGCTGCTCCCGGTGCCTTCGACCACGACGAGCTTCCCGAGTCGGCGGTAGAACTCGATGATCGGGACGGTCTCCTCCTCGTAGAGCTCGAGCCGGCGCATCACCGCTTCTTCGGTGTCGTCCTCACGCTGGACAACCTTCCCGCCGCACACGTCGCACGTCCAGCTCTTCTGTGGCGGCGCGTTGACGTGGTACGTGGTGCCGCAGTTCTCGCACACGCGCCGCCCCGCGATCCGGTCGAGGACGATGTCGGTCGGGACGTCCAGGTTGATCACCAGGTCGAGGGGGTGCCCGTCCAGCACCTCCTCGAGCGTCTCGGCCTGCGGCAGCGTGCGCGGGAAGCCGTCGAGCACGAAGCCCCGATCGACGAGACCGTCCTCGGCGAAGCGCTCCTCGACGATGCGCAGCGTGAGGTCGTCGGGCACGAGGTCCCCACGGTTCATGTACTGCTCCGCTTCCTTGCCGGCCGGGGTCCCGGCCGCGGCCGCGGCCCGGAACAGATCACCCGTCGAGACGTGCTCGATCCCGTACCGCTCGGCGAGGCGGGAGGCTTGTGTGCCCTTCCCGGCGCCCTGCTTGCCGAGCAGAACGAGTCGGGGACCGCGGCTCATCGGTGCACTCCGACTAGGCGAGGAAGCCCTCGTAGTTGCGCATCATCAACTGGCTGTCGATCTGCTTCATGGTCTCGAGCGCCACGCCCACGGTGATCAGCAGCGCGGTGCCACCGAACGGGAACTGTCTGATGTCCCACAACGCGAACACCAGCAGCGGCGCGATCGCGATCGTGGCGAGGAACAGCGATCCCGGCAGCGTGATCCGGTTCAGGGTCTTGGCCAGGTACCGCTCCGTCGGCGGCCCTGGTCTGATGCCGGGGATGAACCCGCCCTGTTTCCGGATGATGTCGGCCTGCTGGGCGGGGTTGAACGCGATCGCGGTGTAGAAGTACGCGAAGAAGATGATCAGCAGCGTGTACAGACCGATGTAGAACCAGCTCTGGCGCTGGATCAGGTTGTCGTTGATGAACTGCTGCAGCCCCTTCCAAGGCGTGGCCGTGGCGATGAGGGCCGGGAACGACAAGATCGAGCTCGCGAAGATGACGGGGATCACGCCCGACTGGTTGACCTTCAGCGGTATGTAGGTGCTCTGCCCGCCGTACATGCGCCGGCCGACAACCCGTTTCGCGAACTGGACCGGGATGCGACGCTGCCCCGACTCGACGAACACGATCCCCACGATCATCGCGATGCCGATGGCGAGGATCGTGAAGAACTGGAACTTGCTGCCCTCGCTGTAGATCGACGATCCCTGCGCGGGGAGGCGCGAAACGACCGAGGCGAAGATGATGATCGACATGCCGTTGCCGATCCCGCGCTGCGTGATGAGCTCGGACAGCCACATCAACAGCGCGGTACCGGCGGTCCAGATCAACACGATCAGAGCGGCGCGGGGCGTGTTGAACCCGGGGATGAGGTCGCGTCCCTGGAACCCGGCGAAGCCCAGCAGCCCGCTGCTGCCCTGGTGCAGCGCGAACACGAACCCAGTCGACTGAACCAGGGCGAGCCCGACGGTGAGGTAGCGGGTCCACTGCGTGATCTTCTTCTGCCCGACCTGGCCCTCGTTCTGCCATTCCTCGAGCTTCGGGATCACCACGCCCAGCAGCTGCATGATGATCGACGCCGTGATGTACGGCATGATGCCGAGGAAGAAGATGGCGACGTTGGTGATCGCGCCGCCCGAGAACAGGTCGAGGAACCCGACGACTCCGGTGTTCTCCGACTGCTTCTGCAGGTCCTTGATCGCGTTGAAGTCGATGAACGGGACTGGCAGGTGTGCGCCCACCCGGTACAGCCCGATGATCACCAACGTGAAGAGGATCTTGTTGCGCAGGTCGGGCACCCGGAACATGTTCCGCAGGCGGGAGAGCATGGGGGAGCGCGACCTCCTCTCGCGGCGGGATCGCCGAGCTTAGCGGTTGGTCAGGGCGTTCCCCTTCGCGGGGGGACGCCGGCGGAACGGCAAGGGCAGACGCTCGAAACGGCCACCTGCGCCTTCGATCGCGCGTGTGGCGGCCGCCGAGAACGCGTGAGCCCGGACGGTCAGCTGCTTCGTGAGCTGCCCGCGTCCGAGGACCTTCACGAGGCCCTGCTTGGCCACGAGGCCGCGGGACCGCAGCGTGCCCGGGTCGACCTCGCTGCCGGCGTCGAACGCCTCGAGGACATCAAGGTTCACGACCGCGTATTCGACACGGAACGGGTTCTTGAAGCCCTTCATCTTGGGCGTGCGGCGGGTGAGCGGCGTCTGGCCGCCTTCGAACCCGGGCTTCACCGTGTCGCGGGCGCGCTGGCCCTTCATGCCCCGGCCCGCGGTCTTGCCGCCCCGCCCACCGATGCCGCGGCCGGCCCGGCGCGCCGGGGTGCGAGCACCAGGAGCGGCATGAAGGTCGTGGGGCTTGATCGTCATTCCTCTTCGACCTTCACGAGGTGCGGCACCGCATCGACCATGCCGCGGATCTCGGGCCGGTCGGGAAGCTCGACGGAGTCGTTGATCCGGCGCAGGCCGAGTGCGCGCAGCGTGCCCCGCTGGTGGGGCTTGGTCCCGATCGTCGACCGCACCTGGGTGATCCGCAGCTTCTCGGCCATCACGCGACCTCCGTGACTTCTTGCTTGGGCGCCGAGCGCTCGCGGTAGGCGCGGAGCATCCCCGTCGAGGAGACCTCCTCGGGAGACTTGCCCCGCAGCTTGGCGACCTCGTCGGGACGGCGCAACGCCTGGAGGCCTGCGATCGTGGCCCGCGACACGTTGATCGCGTTGGCGGAGCCGAGCGACTTCGCCAGCACGTCGCCGACCCCGGCCGCCTCCAGGATCGCCCGGGCGGCACCGCCGGCGATCACACCGGTACCGGGGGCGGCCGGCTTCAGGAGGACCCGGGCAGCGTCGTGCACGCCGACGACCTGGTGCGTGATCGTGGTCCCGGCGAGCGCGACCGCGAAGAGACTCTTGCGCGCCTCCTCCATGCCCTTCTGGATCGCGGCCGGGACCTCCTTGGCTTTCCCGTAGCCGAGACCCACGTTGCCGTTGCCGTCACCGACGACAACGAGCGCGGTGAACGAGAACCTCCGCCCGCCTTTCACGACCTTGGCGACGCGGTTGATCGCGATCACCCGCTCCTCGAGTTGACCGTCTGCCATCAGAGCTCCAGTCCTGCTTCGCGTGCACCTTCGGCCAGACCGGCGACCCGACCGTGGAACTTGAACCCGCCCCGGTCGAACACGACGGTCGAGACGCCCGCCGCCTTGGCCCGTTCGCCGACCAGCTTGCCGACCGACTTGGCCGCGTCGACGGGCGACCCTCCGCTCGATCGCAACCCGGGCTCGGTCGTGGCTGCCGCCGCCAGCGTGCGCCCGTCCGCGTCGTCGATCACCTGGGCATAGATGTGGCGCGCCGAGCGGAACACCGACAGGCGCGGCCGGTCCGCCGTGCCCCGGATCTTCTTGCGAACCCGGCGGTGGCGCCGGATCCTCGCTTCGCGTTTGTTGTTCGTCATCGAGTTCGTCCTGCTACGGCGTTACTTGGCCGACTTCCCGGCCTTGCGTTGCACCCGCTCGTCGTCGTACCGGATGCCCTTGCCCTTGTACGGCTCGGGTGGGCGAATCTTGCGCACGTCCGCCGCCACCTGGCCGACCCGCTGCTTGTCAGCGCCCCGCACCACGATACGAGTGGGCTGGGGAACTTCGAACGTCACGCCCTCGGGCGCCTCGAACCGCACCGGGTGCGAGAAGCCGACCTGGAGCTCGATCCGCGATGGTCCCTGAGCCTGGGCGCGGTACCCCACGCCCACGATCTCGAGCTCTCGGGTGAATCCCTGGGAAACCCCGACCACCATGTTGTTCACCAGCGAGCGGGTCAGACCGTGGAGGGCACGGTTCTCGCGCTCGTCGTCCGGCCGTGTGACAACCAGGGTGTCGCCGTCCTGCGCGATCGAGATCGTCTCGGGCGCCCGGTGCTCCAGGGTGCCGTTCGGGCCCTTCACGACCACTTGGCGCCCGGAGAGCGTGACCTCGACCCCGGAGGGGATGGTGATGGGCTCCTTCCCGACGCGTGACATGGCTGCTCGTTACCAGACCTGGCAGAGGACCTCGCCGCCCACGTGGCGCTCGCGCGCCTCGCGGTCGGTCATCAGGCCCTGGTTGGTGGACAGGATGGCGATCCCCATACCGCCGAGCACGCGCGGGAGCTTGTCGGCGCGTGTGTAGACGCGCAGACCGGGCTTTGACACACGGCGGATTCCCGAGATCGTGCGCTTGCGATCGGGTGTGTACTTCATCGTGATGCGCAGGCGCGGTGCGGGCGACGACGAGTCGCCCTCGACACTCGAGCTGGTGATGTAACCCTCCTTCTCGAGGATCTTCGCCAGCTCCACCTTCAGCTTCGAAGAGGGCATCACGACGTCGTCGTGGAACGCGACGTTGGCATTGCGGATCCGCGTGAGCATGTCGGCAACGGGGTCGGTCATCGTCATGCGATCACCACGAAGCCTTCGTGAGGCCGGGGACCTCACCGTTGTGGGCCATGTCGCGTAGGCAGATGCGGCACAACCCGAAGCGTCGGTACACGGCCCGCGCTCGGCCACAACGCCGGCAGCGCGTGTACGCGCGCACCTTGAACTTGGGCTTCCGCTGCTGCTTCTCGATCAAGGCCTTCTTCGCCAATGGACTACCCCTCGCTCTGGCGTTCGCTGTCCCGACGGAACGGGAAGCCGAGCGCCGTGAGCAGCGCGCGACCTGCGTCGTCGGTGGTTGCGGAGGTCACGATCGTGATGTCCATGCCCCGCACGGTATCGATGCTGTCGTAGTCGATCTCGGGGAAGATCAGCTGCTCGGTGACGCCGAAGGTGTAGTTGCCGCGCCCGTCGAACGCGCTCGGGTCCATCCCACGGAAGTCGCGGATGCGGGGGATGGCCAGGCTCACGAGCCGGTCGTAGAACTCCCACATGCGGGCGCCGCGGAGCGTCACCTTGACGCCGATGGGGTTGCCCGCCCTCAGCTTGAACCCGGCGATCGACTTCTTGGCCCGGGTCACGAGCGGCTTCTGCCCGGTGATCACGGTCAGGTCGGCGACGGCGCCGTCGAGCAGCGACTGCTGCTGGGTCGCGAGGCCGACGCCGCAGTTGAGCACGATCTTCTCGAGCCGCGGGACCTGCATGACGTTGTGCAGTCCGAGGTCGCGTTGCAGCTGCAGGCGCACATCCGACTCGTAGCGCTGCTTCAGGCGGGGCTGCTCGGTCGTCGTCGGCGCCATCAGAGATCGGCCCCGCACTTCTTGCAGACGCGGATCTTCTTGCCGTCGTCGCCGAACCGGTACCCGATGCGCGTGGGCCCGCACTTGTCGCAGAGAATCGCGACGTTGGCCGCGCTGATCGGCATGTCCTTGTCGATGATGCCGGCCTGCATGGTCGCCCGCGTCTGGCGTTGGTGCTTCTTGGCGACGTTGACGCCGTCGACGATGACCCGGTTCGAGTCGGGCAGGACGCGGGTGATGTTGCCTTCCTTCCCGACGTCCTTGCCGCTCAGGACCCGGACCCGGTCGCCCTTGCGGAGTTTGAGGTTGACCTTTGTGTCCTTCATCGTCATCACAGCACCTCCGGGGCGAGCGACACGATGCGCATGAAACGTCGGTCGCGCAGCTCTCGACCGACGGGACCGAAGATGCGTGTCCCGCGCGGCTGGAGCTGGTCGTTGATGAGGACGGCGGCGTTTTCGTCGAAGCGGATGTAGCTGCCGTCGGCGCGCCGCCGCTCCTTCTTCGTGCGCACGACGACGCACTTGACCACCTCGCCCTTCTTCACGGGCGCGCCGGGGTTGGCGTCCTTCACGGTCGCCACGAAGATGTCGCCGATGCCCGCGTAGCGCCGGCGGGTGCCACCGAGGACCTTGATGCACAGGACCTCGCGGGCGCCCGTGTTGTCGGCGACCTTGAGCCGGCTCTCCTGCTGGATCACTTCGCCCTCTCGAGGACCTCGACGACCCGCCAGCGCTTCTGGCGTGACAAGGGACGGGTCTCACGCAGCCGGACGCGGTCGCCTTCGCGCGCGTCGTTTGCCTCGTCGTGCGCGTATAGGCGACGCGTGCGCTGGAGTGTCTTCCCGTAGCGGCGGTGACGGACACGGTCGACGACCGCGACAACGACCGTCTTGTCCATCTTTGTGGACACGACGGTGCCCTCCCGAACCTTGCGCCGGTTCTGCCGGTCGTCGGCCGCCTCAGACATCTTCCGTCTCCTGCTCGGTCGCCATCGTCTCGGCGGCCTCGATCTCGCGCTCACGCAGCAGCGTCTCGAGCCGGGCGATGTCCTTCCGCACCTGGCCCATTCGCGCGCTGTTGTCGAGCTGCCCGGTCGCGTTCTGGAAGCGCAGGTTGAACAACTCCTCCTTCGCCTCGGACAGCCGGTGCTCGAGCTCGATCTCATTCAGCTCGCGCAGCTCGCTCGCCCTCGTCATGCCTCCTCCTGACGCAGGACGAAACGGGTCTTGATCGGGAGCTTGTGCATGGCGAGCCGCATGGCGTCGCGGGCGACGTCCTCTGGCACGCCCGAGAGCTCGAACATGACCCGGCCCGGCTTCACGACGGCGACCCAGTGCTCGGGATTGCCCTTCCCTGATCCCATCCGGGTCTCGGCCGGCTTCTGGGTGACGGGCTTGTCGGGGAAGATGTTGATCCACACCTTCCCGCCCCGCTTGATGTAACGGGTCATCGCGATCCGGGCCGCTTCGATCTGCCGGTTCGTGATCCACCCCGGCTCGAGGGCCTGGATGCCATAGTCGCCGAAGTGCACGCGCGTCCCACCCTTGGCCGTCCCTGAGAGGCGGCCGCGCTGCGCCTTGCGATGGCGGACCTTCTTCGGCATCAGCATGGTGTGCTGTTCCTACTCCTCGTCGCCGTGGAACTTCGGCGCTTCGTGGTGCTCGCGACGGGTGCGGCGCTCGATCTCCTCTTCCTCGGCGAGCAGCGCCTCCAGCGCGGGATCGGCTTCCTTGACGAGCGGCGTGGCCTCCTCGGCCGGCGCCTCTTCCTCGGCTGCCTGGTCGACGGGCACGGCCTCCTCGGCGGGGCGGCGCCGTCCTCCGCCGGCGCTGATGACACGGCGCCCGCTCGGTGCCTGCCCAGCGGTCTCGCCTACCGCCATGGCGGCCTCCTTGGCGATCTTGTCCTCGGCGGCGGACTTGTAGGGCAGGATGTCGCCCTTGTAGATCCAGACCTTCACGCCGATGCGTCCGAACGTGGTACGGGCCTCGGCCTGGCCGTAGTCGATGTCGGCCCGCAGGGTGTGCAGCGGCACCCGGCCCTCGCGGTACCACTCCTTGCGGCTCATCTCGGCGCCGCCGAGCCGGCCGCCGCACTGCACTCGGATCCCTTGCGCGCCCGCCTTCATCGCGGTCTGCACGGCGCGCTTCATCGCCCGCCGGAAGGACACCCGCCCGGCCAGCTGGTCCGCGACACCCTGGGCGATCAGCGTGGCGTCGAGCTCGGGCTGCTTGATCTCCTGAATGTTGAAGTGAATCCTCGGGTTGCCCGTGATCTGCAGCAGGCCGGCGCGCAGCCGGTCGGCCTCGGCACCGCGCCGACCGATGACGATGCCGGGCCGGGCGGTGTACACGTCGACCCGCAGCCGGTCGCGCGTGCGCTCGATCTCGACGCGACTGACCGCGGCGCGCTCGAGCTGTCGCCGCAGATAGTCGCGGATCTTCCAGTCCTCGATCAGCGAGTCCTTGTAGTCGTCCTTGTCGGCGAACCAGCGCGACTTCCAGTCGGTGGTGATGCCGAGTCGGAACCCGTACGGGTTGACCTTCTGGCCCATTACTCGTCCTTCTTCTTCTTCGTGGTCTTCTTCGTGGTCTTTTGCGGCTTCTTCGCGGTCGTCTTCTTGGCCGTTCCGCTCTTCTTCGCCGTCGACCTCTTCGCCGGCTTGTTGGTGGCCGGCGCCTTCTTCTTCGCCGGCGTCTTCGCCGGTGCACTCTCTGCCGCCTCGGTGCCGAACGGCTGGGCCTCGGCGTCGACGTCGGCCACGTCGGGCACATCGGCGAGGGCGACGTCCTCCGCGGTGTCTTCGAGCTCGACCGCCTCGTCGCCGAGCCCCTCATCCAGCTCGTCCTCCTGCTCGTGGTCGAGTTCGTCGGCCTCCTCGGCCTCCTCCTCGCGCGCCCGGCGGCGGCGGCGCGTGGGACGCCGAAGCCGGCGCGCCGGGCCCGTCGCGGCCTCCTGCCGGCGGCGACGTTCGAGCTCGTCGTCGGAGAAGCGCGACAGCACGATGGTCACGTGGCACGTGCGCTTGCGGATGCGGGTGCCGCGCCCCCGGGCCCGAGGCCGCCACCGCTTGAGCGTCGGGCCCTCGTCGGCGTAGGCGCGGGCGACGAACAGCTCGTCCTCGGGCAGGCTCTGATTGCTCTCGGCGTTGGCGACGGCCGAGTCGAGCAGCTTCAGCACCTCGTCCGCCGGCCCGCGCGTCGAGAAGCGCAGGCGCTCTCGGGCGTCGTCGATCTCGCGCCCGCGGATCATCCCGAGGACTTCGCGGACCTTCGACGGCGAAGTGCGCACGTGGCGGAGGGAGGCGCGGGTCTCAGGCACCGGGCCCCGGCCTTCTCGCCGACCGCTCGGAGCCGGCGTGGACACGGAACGTGCGCGTCGGCGCGAACTCGCCGAGCTTGTGACCGACCATCGCCTCTGTGATGTATATGGGCACGTGCTTGCGACCGTCGTGGACGGCGATCGTGTGCCCGACCATCTCGGGCGTGACGGTTGAGCGGCGCGACCACGTCTTGATGACCTTGCGGTCGCCGGACGAGTTCATCTTCTCGACCTTGATGCGCAGGTGGTCGTCGACGAACGGACCCTTCTTCAGGCTGCGCGGCATCGCCTACCTCCCGTGGGAGCCACTTCACCGAAACCGACGGTTTCGGCGGGGACGCCGGCCTTCGGGGATCCGTGCTCGACGAGTCCTCTCCCGATCACTTCCCCTACCTTCCGCGCGACCCGCGGCGGCGACGCCGCCGCCGGATGATGAGCTTGTCGGAGGGCTTGTCCTTGCGACGGGTGCGGCCCTCGGTCTTGCCCCACGGCGTCACCGGATGACGGCCGCCGGAGCTCTTTCCCTCGCCGCCGCCGAGCGGGTGGTCGACGGGGTTCATGGCCACGCCCCTCGTGTGCGGCCGGCGACCCCGCCACCGGTTGCGACCTGCCTTGCCCAGGTCGACGAGCGCCGCCTCGACGTTGCCGACCTGGCCGACCGTGGCGCGGCAGTCGATCGCCACCCGTCGCATCTCGGTCGAGGGAAGCCGGAGCGTGGCGAAGTTGCCTTCCTTCGCCACGAGCTGCACGGCGGCGCCGGCGCCGCGGGCGAGCTTGCCTCCCGCGCCCGGCTTGAGCTCGATGTTGTGCACGGTGGTCCCGACCGGGATGTAGCGCAACGGGAGCGAGTTCCCGGGCCGGATCTCGGAACCCTGCCCGCTCTGCAGCACGTCACCGACGGCGACCCCGGACGGGGCGAGGATGTAGCGCTTCTCGCCGTCGCGGTAGTGCAACAGCGCAATGCGCGCATTGCGGTTCGGGTCGTACTCGATGGCGGCGACCTTCGCCGGGACGCCGTCCTTCCCGCGCTTGAAGTCGATGTCGCGGTACTTCTGCTTGTGCCCACCGCCACGATGTCGTGACGTGGTGCGCCCGTACACGTTGCGGCCGGACGACCGCTTCTTCGACTTCGTGAGCGACTTCTCCGGCTTGCTCTTGCTGACCTCGGCGAAGTCGGAGACGGTCTGGAACCGGCGGCCGGGGCTGGTGGGCTTGCGCTTGCGGATCGGCAACGTCAGCTCCCGAAGATCTCGATCGAGTCACCCTCGGCGAGGGAGACGATCGCCCGTCGCTGGTCGGCCCGTTTGCCCCAGTCGCCGGTGCGGCGGTTCCGCTTGCGCTTGCCGCTCCGGTTGACCGTGTTGACCTTGGTGACCTTCACGCTGAAGATCGTCTCGACCGCCTGCTTGATCTCGATCTTGTTGGCGTCGGGCGCGACGAGGAACGTGTACACGTTGTTGTCGTAGGCGGCGTACGACTTCTCCGACACGACCGGCCGGATGATGATGTCGCGGGGGTTGCGTGCGCTCATGGCGTCCTCCCCCGGGCAAGGAACGCGTCGAGCGTCGACTGGCTGAACACGAGCCAGTCGCTCACGAGCACGTCGTAGGCGTTCAGCTCCTCGGGCAGCACGATGCGCACCCGGGCGCCGAGGTTGCGGAACGACTTCCACGTCGCGATCTCGCTGCGGTCGAGCACGAGCAGGACGCGAGGGTCGCGCTCGCCCGCCTTTCGGAAGCCGAGCTCCTCGAGGATCTCGATCGCCCGCTTGGTGCTGGGCTCGTCGATGCCCCACTCGTCGACGACCATCACGCGCTGGCTGGCGGCGCGGTCCGACAGCGCCGAGTGGAGCGCCAGCTTGACCATCTTCTTCGGTGTGCGCTGGGAGTGGTCGCGGGGGACGGGGCCGTGGGCGACGCCACCGCCGCGCCATTGCGGCGAGCGGATGGAGCCGTGACGGGCCCGACCGGTGCCCTTCTGGCGCCACGGCTTGGCGCCGCCCCCCTTGACGTCGGCGCGGCCCTTGGTGCTGTGGGTGCCGGACCGGGCGGCGGCGAGCTGCGCGGTCACGACCTGGTGCAAGACGGACCGGTTCGGGGTGATGCCGAACATCTCGTCGGGGAGGTCGACGCTGCCGGCCCTGCCGCCGCCCACGGTAGTGACGTCGACGTTCATCGGTTCGCCCCCTCGCGGTCGGCGCCGGCCTTCACGGCGTCGCGCACGAACACGACGCTGCCGGCGGGGCCGGGGACCGATCCCTTGAGGAGGAGGAGGCCACGCTCGGGGTCGCCCTCGACGACCTCGAGGTTGAGCGTGGTGACCCGGGCGTTGCCGTGCTGGCCGGGCATGCCCATCCCCTTGAAGACGCGCGCCGGCGTCGCGCAGGCGCCGATCGCGCCCGGGGCCCGGTGCTTCTTGTGGTTCCCATGGCTGGCGCCCTGGCCGTGGAAGTTGTGGCGCTTCATCACGCCGGTGAACCCCTTGCCCTTGCTGATGCCGGTGACGTCGACCCGGTCGCCGGTTTGGAACACGTCGGCGGCGAGCAGCTGACCGACCTCGAACCCGGCGAGGTCGTCGACCCGGAGCTCGGCGAGGTGCTTGGCCGGAGGGACGTCGGCGGCGGTCAGGTGCCCGAGCTCGGGCTTGTTGAGGCGGGCCGGCTTCGTGTCGCCGAACGCGAGCTGGACGGCGGCGTAGCCGTCACGCTCGGGTGTCTTCAGCTGCACGACGCGACAGGGCCCGGCCTGGAGCACCGTCACCGGCACGATCCGGTTCTCGGCGTCCCAGACCTGTGTCATGCCGAGCTTGCGCCCGAGAATGCCCTTGCTGGCCATGACGTGGGTCCTTCGGTGGTGTCAGTTCTCTACTCCGCTTCACGCGAATGGCTCCCCCGGCCGGGGCCGGCGGAGCGACTCGGTTGTGCTGCGTGGTTCTGCGCTTCGGGGGCGCAGCCTGCGCAGACGTCGGTTGGCGAAGATTTCCGGTCGAGCATCGCCGCCGGGTCCACCCCGCCCACACGGCGAAAGCCCAGAGATACTAGCGGCTACCAGCGATTCCGTCGAAGTCGGGCGGCGGCTCAGACCTGCTGGATCTTGATCTCGATGTCGACGCCGGCGGGGAGATCGAGGCGTTGGAGCGACTCGACGGTCTTCGAGGTGGGCTCGACGATGTCGAGGAGGCGCTTGTGGATGCGCATCTCGAAGTGCTCGCGGGAGTCCTTGTCGACGTGCGGGGACCGGATCACCGTAAAGCGTCGAATCTCGGTCGGGAGCGGCACGGGACCATGGACCTTCGCCTGGGTGCGGAGGACCGTCTCGACGATCTTCTTCGTCGACTGGTCGATGATCTCGTGGTCGTAGGCCTTGAGCCGGATCCGGATCTTCTGTCCTCGTGCGTCCGCCACTCCGTGTCCTGTCCGTCCGGCTCCGTCGACTACTTGATGATGCTGGTGACCCGACCGGCGCCCACCGTGCGGCCGCCTTCGCGGATCGCGAACCGCAGACCCTCTTCCATCGCGATCGGCGCGATCAGCTCGACGGTCATCTCCGTGTTGTCGCCCGGCATCACCATCTCCACCCCGTCGGGAAGGGCGATCGAGCCGGTGATGTCCGTCGTGCGGAAGTAGAACTGCGGCCGATAGTTGCTGAAGAACGGCGTGTGCCGCCCACCTTCGTCCTTGGTCAAGACGTAGACCTGCGCCTGGAACTGGGTGTGCGGGGTGATGCTCCCGGGCTTGGACAGCACCTGCCCGCGCTCGACGTCCTCCTTCTTGGTGCCGCGTAGCAGCGCGCCGATGTTGTCACCGGCGCGACCCTCGTCGAGGAGCTTGCGGAACATCTCGACGCCGGTGCACACCGTCTTGGTGGTGTCCTTGATCCCGACGATCTCGACCTCGTCGTTCACGTGCACCATGCCGCGGTCGACCCGCCCGGTCACCACGGTGCCGCGGCCGGTGATCGAGAAGACGTCCTCGATCGGCATCAGGAACGGCTTGTCGACGTCCCGTGTCGGCTCCGGGATGTGGGTGTCGACGGCCTCCATGAGCTCGACGATCTTGGGTGTCCAGGACTCGTCACCCTCGAGCGCCTTCAGCGCGCTGCACCGGACGATCGGCGTGTCGTCGCCGGGGAACTCGTACTCGTTCAGGAGCTCCCGGACCTCGAGCTCCACCAGCTCGAGGATCTCCTCGTCGTCGACCATGTCGGCCTTGTTCAGCGCCACTACGATCGACGGCACACCGACTTGGCGGGCGAGCAGCACGTGCTCACGGGTTTGTGGCATCGGCCCGTCGGTCGCCGCAACCACCAGGATCGCCCCGTCCATCTGGGCGGCGCCGGTGATCATGTTCTTGATGTAGTCGGCGTGCCCGGGACAGTCGACGTGGGCGTAATGCCGATTCGGCGTCTCGTACTCGACGTGCGCGATCGAGATCGTGATCCCGCGCTCGCGCTCCTCGGGCGCCTTGTCGATGTCGTCGAAGCTCGTGTACGCGGTCGACGGATCCTGGTCGTGCAGCACCTTGGTGATCGCCGCGGTGAGCGTCGTCTTCCCGTGGTCGATGTGACCGATCGTCCCGATGTTCAGATGCGGCTTCGTCCGCTCGAACTTCTGCTTCGACATGGGATGACCCCGTGCTCCTCTTCCTCTCGTTCCTCTAGTTCGTCAGGCGGTTACTCGCCGCGGATGCGGGCGACGATCTCTTGGGCGATCGACTCGGGCACCTGCTGGTATGAGTCGAACTGCATCGTGTGTGTCGCTCGACCCTGGGTGCGCGAGCGGAGGTCGGTAGCGTAGCCGAACATTTCTGCCAACGGCACTTGGGCGCGGACAACCTGCGCGTTGCCGCGCTGCTCCATTCCTTCGACCTTGCCCCGCCGCGACGACAAGTCGCCGATCACGTCTCCCATGTAGTCCTCGGGCGTGACGACCTCGACCGCCATGATCGGCTCGAGCAGCACGGGCTTGGCCTGCTTGACCGCCTTCTTGAGGGCCATCGATCCCGCGATCTTGAACGCCAGCTCACTCGAGTCGACGTCGTGGTACGACCCGCCGGTGAGCGTGGCGCGCATGTCGACGAGGGGGTAGCCGGCGATCACGCCGCCTTCCATCGCCTGCTGGATGCCGGCGTCGACGGCCGGGATGTACTCGCGCGGGATGTGGCCGCCGGTGACCTTGTCGACGAACTCGTAGCCGCCGCCGGGTCCCGTGGGCTCGAGGTCGATGATCACGTGGCCGTACTGGCCCCGGCCCCCGGTCTGGCGGACGTACCGCTCCTCGACCTTCTGGACCGGCACCGTGATCGTCTCGCGGTACGCCACCTGCGGCTTGCCCACGTTCGCCGACACGCTGAACTCGCGCATCATCCGGTCGACGAGCACCTCGAGGTGCAGTTCGCCCATGCCGGAGATGATCGTCTGGCCGGTGTCGTCGTCCGTCTTGACCTGGAACGTCGGGTCCTCCTCGGACAGCGCGCCCAGGGCCTTGCCGAGCTTGTCCTGGTCGGCCTTCGTCTTCGGCTCGATCGCCACCGCGATGACGGGCTCGGGGAACTCCATGCGCTCCAGCAGCACCGGATGCGTCGGGTCGCTCAACGTGTCGCCCGTGGTGGTGTGCTTGAGGCCGACGGCGGCGACGATGTCCCCGGCGAACACACCCTGCTTGTCCTCCCGGTGGTTGGCGTGCATCTGGAGGAGACGCCCGATCCGCTCCTTGCGGTCCTTGGTGACGTTGAGGACCTGCCCGCCGGCCGGCATCTTGCCGCTGTAGACGCGGAAGTACGTCAGCTTGCCGACGTACGGGTCGCTCATGATCTTGAACGCGAGGGCGGAGAAGGGCTCGGAGTCGTCGGCGTGGCGCTCCATCGGGTCGTCCGTCTTCGGATCGTGCCCGGCGACCGGCCGCACCTCGAGCGGGCTCGGGAGATAATCGACGATCGCGTCGAGCAAAGGCTGGACACCCTTGTTCTTGAACGCGCTGCCGCACAGGACGGGCACCACCGCGCCCGACGTGGTCGCGGCGCGCAACCCACGCTTGAGGTCCTCGGCTGTGATCTCCTCGTCGCCCACATACTTCTCGAGGACGGTGTCGTCGTAGTGCGACACGACGTCCACCAACTCGTGGCGCCAGTGCTCGGCGTCCGCCTTCAGTTCCTCGGGGATGTCGACGGTCTCGTAGCGGTCACCCATCCCGTCCTCCCACACGTGCGCCTTCATCGTGAGGATGTCGACGACGCCACGGAAGTCGTTCTCCGTACCGACCGGCAGCTGCGTCAACGCCACCGTCGCCTCGAGGCGGTCACGGATCATGTCGACGCTGCGGAAGTAGTCGGCCCCGACCCGGTCCATCTTGTTGATGAAGCAAATACGCGGGACGTTGTACTTGTTCGCCTGCCGCCACACCGTCTCGGTCTGCGGCTCGACCCCGGCGACGGCGTCGAACACCGCGACCGCTCCGTCCAGGACGCGCAACGACCGCTCCACCTCGACGGTGAAGTCGACGTGCCCCGGCGTATCGAGGATGTTGATCCACGTGTCGTGCCACTTGGCCGTAGTGGCCGCGCTCGTGATCGTGATCCCCCGCTCCTGCTCCTGGGCCATCCAGTCCATGACCGCCGAGCCCTCGTGCACCTCGCCGATCTTGTACGTCCGCCCCGTGTAGTAGAGGATCCGCTCGGTCGTCGTCGTCTTGCCGGCGTCGATGTGCGCCATGATCCCGATGTTGCGAATGCGCGCGAGGGGAACCTCCCGGATGACCGGGCCTCCCTTGCCCCGAATCTCCTTCGGTTCCGCTGCCATTTCCTTTGTTCCTTCTCTCTTTCTTTCTTCTCTCCTGTCAGAAGCGGGGCGAGCGCACTTCTGTTCCCGGAGGCGGCCGCCGGTGGTCGCCGCCGCCGGCCGTCGGCGCCCGAGTGCAGCGAGGGCGCCGGGCTCGTGGGTGGGTGGGGCCGGCGGCGGTGTGCCGCCGGTGGCCGCCGGTCGGACCGGCGACTAGTCGAGCGTCACCACCGGTAGTGCGCGAACGCGCGGTTGGACTCGGCCATCTTCTGCAGGTCGTCCTTGCGCTTGATCGCGGCGCCGAGCCCGTTGCCGGCGTCCATCAGCTCGGCGGCCAGCCGCTCGGACATCGTCTTCTCGCGGCGTTGGCGGGCGTACCCGACGATCCACCGGATGGCGAGTGTCGTCGCCCGGCGGGGCCGCACCTCCACCGGCACCTGGTACGTCGCCCCGCCGACGCGCCGGCTCTTCACCTCGAGGACGGGCCGGACGTTCTCGACCGCCCGCTTGACCGTCGCCACCGGCTCGGTGCCGGTCTTGCGCTCGATCTCACCGAGGGCGTCATACACGATCCGCTCGGCCAGCGACCGCTTGCCCCGCTGCAAGAGCTTGTTGACGAGCTGGGTGACGACGACCGACCGGTGGACCGGGTCGGGCATCAGGTCACGGCGGGGAGCAGACCCCTTCCGAGGCACGGCTCAGCCCTCTCGCTTGGCGCCGTAGCGGCTGCGGGCCTGGCGGCGTCCGCCGACGCCGCCGGCGTCGAGCGCGCCGCGCACGATCTTGTACCGAACACCGGGCAGGTCCCGCACCCGGCCGCCGCGCACGAGCACGATCGAGTGCTCCTGGAGGTTGTGGCCGACGCCGGGAATGTAGGCCGTGACCTCCATCCCCGTCGTCAGTCGTACCCGGGCCACCTTGCGCAGGGCGGAGTTCGGCTTCTTCGGTGTGTGGGTGAAGACGCGCGTGCACACGCCCCGCCGCTGGGGCGACCCCTTGAGCGCGGGCGACTTCCCCGGCTCGTTCTTCGTCCGGCGTCCTTTCCGGACGAGCTGCTGGATAGTGGGCACGCTGTGACTCCGCTCTGAGTGCAGTCGTGTGGCGAAACGGGGCGATGTTACTCGGCCGTCGCGCCGCCCCCGAGCTGCCCGCCTTCGTTCTCGGCACCGCTCGACGCTTCGGTGTCGCCACCGAAGGACGCGCCGAGCACCTCGGCCGCGTCGCCGCCCGGCGATTCCCCCTCGCCGTCGCCGCCAGTCGAGCTCGTGTCCCGCAACCAGTCGGCCAGGTCGGCGTCGGACGAGTAGAAGGGCAGCGGCTCGTAGTCGGGCGCGTTGGGCTCGATCTCGCGGTAGCGCGGCATGCCCGTCCCCGCCGGGATGAGCTTGCCGATGATCACGTTCTCCTTGAGTCCGACCAGCCCGTCCTCACGGCCCTCGATCGCGGCCTCGGTGAGCACCCGGGTCGTCTCCTGGAACGACGCCGCCGACAGCCACGAGTCGGTGGCGAGCGACGCCTTCGTGATCCCCATCAGCTCGGGACGGCCCTCGGCGGGCTGCTTGCCCTCCTCGACCAGACGGCGGTTGGTGTCGGCGTACAGCCGCGCGTCTACCTTCTCGCCGGGCAGGAACGGGGAGTCACCCGGCTCGGACACGGCGACCCGGCGCAGCATCTGACGCACGATGACCTCGACGTGCTTGTCGTGGATCGACACGCCCTGCTCCCGGTACACCTTCTGCACCTCGTCCGAGAGATACTGCTGGGTCTCCCGGATGCCCTTGATCTCGAGGATCTCCTTCGGGTCGAGGGGCGTCTTCTCGTCACCGACGAGCCGGTCACCCGCCGCGACCTCCTGGCCGTCGCGCACGGCGAGGTTCGCCCGCCGCGAGACGACGTGCTCCTCCTCGGCTCCATCCGAGCCGACCACGGTGATCACCCGCTCGCCTTTCTCGCTGTCGCCGAGGCGCACCACGCCCGAGCTCTCGGCCATGACGGCCGCGCCCTTCGGCTTGCGGGCCTCGAACAGCTCGACGACGCGCGGCAGACCGTGGGTGATGTCCTCGCCGGCGACACCGCCGGTGTGGAACGTCCGCATGGTCAGCTGCGTGCCCGGCTCGCCGATGGACTGGGCGGCGATGATGCCGACCGCCTCGCCGAGGTCGACCATCGAGCCGGTGGCGAGCATCGTGCCGTAGCAGTACTGGCACACGCCCTGCAGCGACTCGCAGGTCAGCACCGACCGCACGCGCACCCGGTTGACGTCCGGGTCGGCGGCCAGGCGGCGCAGCTCCGTCTCCTCGATCTCGGTGTTGCGGGCGAGCGTGGTCCCGTCGGCGAGCTCGACGTCCTCGGCCAGGCACCGCCCCAGCAGCTTCGTCTCGAGCAGCCGCAGGTGCTCGGCATCCGACGTGACGTCGTCGACCCAGATGCCGCGGTTGGACTCGCAGTCCTCGTCGCGGACGATGAGCTCCTGGGCGACGTCGACGAGGCGCCGGGTCAGGTAGCCGGAGTCGGCCGTCCGCAGCGCGGTGTCGGCGAGGCCCTTCCGGGCGCCGTGCGTCGAGATGAAGTACTCGAGCACCGACAGACCCTCGCGGAAGTTCGACTTGATCGGCCGCGGGATGATCTCGCCGCGCGGGTTCGCCACCAGGCCGCGCATGCCCGCGATCTGGCGGACCTGCATCACGTTCCCTCGAGCGCCCGAGCCGACCATCATGTCGATCGGGTTGAACTTCTCGGCCTGCAACTCGGCCTGCATCGCCTCCCGCACGCGGTCGGTGGCCTCGGTCCAGATCTCGATCTCCTTCTGGCGCCGCTCGTCGTCGGTGATGACGCCCCGATCGAACTGCTGCTCGACCTTCTCCGCCTCGCTCTCGAAACGCTCGAGGAGCGGGACCTTCTCCCTCGGCGTCCTGACGTCTGCGATCGAGATCGTCAGCCCGGCCTGCGTCGAGTACTCGAAGCCGAGGTCCTTGAGCTTGTCGAGGCTCTCGGCGACGACCGCGCGCGGGTACCGCTCGACGAGCTCGCTGATGAGCTCGGTCACGTCGCGCTTGCGCAGCACGCGGTCGACGTACGGGAAGTCGGCCGGGAATGCCTCGTTCAGCATGAGGCGACCGAGCGTGGTCTCGACGAGCACCTTGCCGTCGCCGTTCGAGCCGGTCCGGCTCAGCACGATCGAGTCGGGGTGCTCGTTCGACCGGACGGGGAACCGGTCCTCGGGGAACCGGCCGGCGGGCATCCGCACCTTGATGCGGGCGTGCACCGAGAGGCCAGGTTCCTCACCATCGCGGTTGGCGGCGAAGCGCTGCTCATGGGCGAGCAACGCCTCGTCGAGGGACGCGAAGGCTCGTCCCTCCCCGGGCGCGCCGTCGACCGCCTCGGTCACGTAGTACTCGCCGATGACGATGTCCTGGTTGGGCACCGCGATCGGACGCCCGTGCGCCGGGGAAAGGATGTTGTGCGAGGACAGCATCAGGATCCGCGCCTCGGCCTGCGCCTCGGAGCTCAGCGGCAGGTGCACGGCCATCTGGTCGCCGTCGAAGTCGGCGTTGAACGCCGCGCACACCAGCGGGTGGATCTGGATCGCCTTGCCCTCGACCAGGACCGGCTCGAACGCCTGGATCCCGAGGCGGTGGAGGGTCGGTGCCCGGTTCAGGAGCACTGGGTGCTCCTTGATGACCTCCTCGAGGACGTCCCACACCTGCGGGCGAGCGCGCTCGACCATCCGCTTGGCGGACTTGATGTTCTGGGCGTACTCGAGATCCACGAGCCGCTTCATGACGAAGGGCTTGAACAGCTCGAGCGCCATCTGCTTGGGCAGGCCGCACTGCTGCAGCTTGAGCTGCGGGCCGACGACGATGACCGAACGGCCGGAGTAGTCGACGCGCTTGCCGAGCAGGTTCTGACGGAACCGGCCCTGCTTGCCCTTGAGCATGTCGGACAGCGACTTCAGCGCCCGGTTGCCGGGCCCGGTGACAGGACGGCCGCGGCGGCCGTTGTCGAACAGGGCGTCGACGGCCTCCTGCAGCATGCGCTTCTCGTTGTTGATGATGATCTCGGGCGCGCCCAGATCGAGGAGCCGCTTCAGCCGGTTGTTCCGGTTGATCACGCGCCGGTACAGGTCGTTGAGGTCGGAGGTCGCGAAGCGACCGCCGTCCAGCTGCACCATCGGGCGCAGGTCGGGCGGTATGACCGGCACGGCGCGCAGCACCATGCCCATCGGGGAGTTGACCCGGCGGCCATCCTTCGACACCCGGTTGAACGCGGAGATCACCTTCAGCCGCTTGATCGCCTTGGCCTTGCGCTGGCCCTTGGCGACGGCGATGACCTCCTTGAGCGCGATCTCCTCGAGGTCGAGGTCGAGACGCTCGATGAGGTCCTCGACGGCCTCGGCGCCCATGCCGCCGGCGAAGTACTCCTGGTAGCGCTCGACGAGCTCGCGCCACACCTGCTCGTCGTCGACGAGCTGCTTCGGCGCCAGGCCGCGGATGGTGTCCCAGACGGTCTTGTAGAACTCGATCTGCTCAGTGGCGCGGTTGCGCAGCTCCTCGAAGTCCTTGTCGCGCGCCTTCTGGGAGCGCTCGACGTCGGCCTTGCGGGCGTTGCCGCTGGCGGAGGCCTGCTCGTACTCGCGGATCTCGGACTCGTACTGTTCGTCGCGCTCCCGGAGACGGAGCTCCAGGTCCCTCTCGATGTCGCCGATCTCGGCGCGGATGTCCTCCTCGAGCTTGGGCAGGTCCTTCTGGCGCTTGTCCTCGTCGACCCAGGTGATCAGGCGGGCGGCGAAGTAGATGACCTTCTCGAGGCTCTTCGGCGCGATGTCGAGCAGGTAGCCGAGGCGGCTGGGGACGCCCTTGAAATACCAGATGTGGGTGACGGGCGCGGCGAGCTCGATGTGGCCCATGCGCTCGCGCCGCACCTTCGAGCGCGTGACCTCGACGCCGCAGCGCTCACAGATGATGCCCTTGAACCGGACGCGCTTGTACTTGCCGCAATAGCACTCCCAGTCCTTCGTCGGACCGAAGATCTTCTCGCAGAAGAGTCCGTCCTTCTCGGGCTTGAGCGTGCGGTAGTTGATCGTCTCGGGCTTCTTCACCTCGCCGTTCGACCACATGCGGATCTGCTCCGCGGTGGCGAGCGCGATGGAGAGCTGGGCGGAGTCGTTGACGTCGAGCACCGGGCTCATGTGTGTCCTACCTCTTCCTTCGTGCTTCCTCGTTCGTCCTGGTTCGTCGTCGTCGCAGTGGTCAAGGCCGTCAGAACGCCGGCTCGCGTCGGCGCTCGTCCTCTTCGTCGGTGCCGCGCTCGGGTCGGGACAGGTCGATACCGAGCGACTCGGTGGTGCGGAAGGCGTCCTCGTCGAGCTCGCGGATCTCGACCTCTTCGCCCGCCTCGTTGATGACACGGACGTTGAGGCACAGCGCCTGCATCTCCTTGATGAGCACCTTGAAGCTCTCGGGGATGCCGGGCTCGGGGATGTTCTCGCCCTTGACGATCGCCTCGTACACCTTCACACGGCCGAGCACGTCGTCGGACTTGATGGTGAGAATCT
This sequence comes from Acidimicrobiia bacterium, assembly GCA_035316025.1. Classification (GTDB taxonomy): domain Bacteria; phylum Actinomycetota; class Acidimicrobiia; order IMCC26256; family JACDBD01; genus JALZAA01. Next base: position 2,156 of record DATFXL010000072.1, on the reverse strand, counting down.
CCTGGAGCGCGTACGACGCGCCGTACGCCTCGAGCGCCCACACCTCCATCTCGCCGAAGCGCTGCCCGCCGAACTGCGCCTTCCCGCCCAGCGGCTGCTGGGTGATCATCGAGTACGGGCCGGTCGAGCGAGCGTGGATCTTGTCGTCGACGAGGTGGGCCAGCTTCAGGATGTAGATCCAGCCCACGGTGACGGGCCGGTCGTACTGCTCCCCCGTGCGGCCGTCGTACAGGAGGGCCTTCCCGTCGGTGTCGACCAGGCGCTGGCCGTCGGCGCCGTCGTTGTGCATCTTCTCGAAGAGGTCCTCGATCGTGCCCTCCCGGCGCTGCCCGGTGTCGGACTCCTCGTCCCAGTGGGCGCCGTCGAACACGGGGCTCGAGACCCACAGGGCGGGCTGGGTCACGGGCGCGGTCTTGCGACCGTTCTTCGGGGCGGTGGCCTCGCCCTCCCAGCCGTGGCGGGCGGCGTACCCGAGGTGGGCCTCCAGGACCTGCCCCACGTTCATGCGGGACGGGACCCCGAGCGGGTTGAGGATGATGTCGATGGGCGTGCCGTCGGCCAGGTAGGGCATGTCCTCGATCGGCAGGATCTTGGCGATCACACCCTTGTTGCCGTGGCGGCCGGCGAGCTTGTCGCCCTCGGAGATCTTGCGCTTCTGCGCGACGTAGACCCGCACCAGCTGGTTCACGCCCGGCGGCAGCTCGTGGCCGTCCTCCCGGGAGAACACGCGCACGTCGATGACCTTGCCCGTCTCGCCGTGCGGGACCTTCAGCGACGTGTCGCGAACCTCGCGGGCCTTCTCCCCGAAGATGGCCCGCAGCAGCCGCTCCTCGGGCGTGAGCTCGGTCTCGCCCTTCGGGGTGACCTTGCCGACGAGGATGTCGCCGGGGCCGACCTCGGCCCCGATGCGGATGATCCCGCGCTCGTCGAGGTCCTTGAGGATGTCCTCGGACAGGTTCGGGATGTCGCGGGTGATCTCCTCGGCGCCGAGCTTGGTGTCCCGGGCGTCGATCTCGTGCTCCTCGATGTGGATCGAGGTGAGCACGTCGTCGCGCACGAGGCGCTCGGAGATCACGATCGCGTCCTCGTAGTTGTGGCCCTTCCACGGCATGAACGCCACGAGGAGGTTCTTGCCCAGCGCGAGCTCACCCTGATTCGTCGACGGGCCGTCGGCGAGCACGTTGCCCTTGCGGACGTGGTCGCCCGCCTCGACCAGCGGCTTCTGGTTGATGCACGTGCCCTGGTTGGACCGGCGGAACTTCGACAGCCGATGCGTCGTGCGGCCGTCGTTCTGGTAGTCGACGACGATCGAGTCGCCCGCGACCTCGACCACGGTGCCCGAGTCCTCGGCGATGATCAGGTCGCCGGCGTCACGCGCCGCCCGGCTCTCGACACCGGTGCCGATGAACGGCGCCGTCGCCCGCAGCAGCGGGACTGCCTGGCGCTGCATGTTGGCGCCCATGAGGGCCCGGTTGGCGTCGTCGTGCTCCAGGAACGGGATGAGGCTGGTGGCCACCGACACGATCTGCTTCGGCGACACGTCCATGAAGTCGACCTCGTGCGGGTCGACGTAGGCGACCTCGCTGCGGCGCGCCCGCACCAGCACGCGCTCGTCGAGGAACCGGCCGTTGTCGTCGACCCGGGCGTTGGCCTGGGCGATCACGTACCGGTCCTCGTCGTCGGCGGCGAGGTACTCGATCTGGTCGGTCGCGACGCCGTTCTGCACCTTGCGGTACGGCGTCTCGATGAAGCCGAACCGGTTGATGCGGGCGTACGTGGACAGATAGCCGATGAGGCCGATGTTCGGGCCTTCCGGCGTCTCGATCGGGCACATCCGGCCGTAGTGGCTGGGGTGCACGTCGCGGACCTCGAACCCGGCTCGCTCGCGCGAGAGGCCACCGGGCCCGAGCGCCGACAGGCGCCGCTTGTGCGTGAGGCCGGCGAGCGGGTTCGTCTGGTCCATGAACTGGCTGAGCTGACTCGACCCGAAGAACTCCTTGATGGCGGCGACGACAGGCCGGATGTTGATCAGCGTCTGGGGTGTGATCGCCTCGACGTCCTGGGTCGTCATGCGCTCGCGCACGACGCGCTCCATCCGCGACAGGCCGACGCGGACCTGGTTCTGGATCAGCTCGCCGACCGACCGCACCCGGCGG
>DATFXL010000071.1:0-2209 GCA_035316025.1 Acidimicrobiia bacterium | reverse complement strand
AGCTGCTGGACCGTCCTGTTCGTGTGAACCGGCACGGCGAGCATCTCGCCCAGCACCGCGATGCCCACTTGGAACCCGACGCCAGTGAGAAACCCGACCAGTACCGTCTGCGAGAGGAAGTCGGCGAGAAAGCCCAGCCGGAACAGTCGCGCCCAGAGCAGGCAGGCGGCCGTCAGCAGCGCCACGAGCCCCGCCAGCGCCACGTAGTGTTCGCTCGCGACCGGCGCCAGGTGCGACAGCCCCTCGGCGAGGATGGCAGCCGTCGCCGAATCGGCCGCCACAACCAGATAGCGCGAGGAGCCGAGCGCCGCGAACGCCACCAGCGGCAGCAGGAGCGTGTACAGCCCGGTGACGACGGGGGTGCCGGCGATCCGCGTGTAGCCCAGCGCCTGCGGCACGTTCATCGCGGCGAGGGTGCATCCGGCCAGCGTGTCCCGGAGGGCCCCGGCTCGGGTGACCGGCCGGATGCCTCGGAAGAGCCATGGCCCGCGCGCGGCCGGCGTCGGCGGCTGGCGTGTCATGCCCACGAGCCGTCCTCCTCAGGTGCCAGTGTTGCGGCCGAGTCGGTCGATCAGCGCCGCCGCGACGAGGTCGTCGACGACTACCACTTCCGATGCGCCGGCGCGCTGGAGCAGCGCGCCACGGGGATCGTTCCGGCCGGTCACGACGATCCGCAGATCGGGTCTCAGCGTGTGGGCCATCAACGTGATCGCGACCTTCAGATCCGGGTCTTCCGTCGTCACGACGAGCGCCTTCGCGTGTTCGATCCCGGCCCGATCGAGCACGCCCGGCTCGACGCCGGCCTCTCCCTGCACGACGAGATGACCGAGCTCGGATGCCTGAGCAGCCCGGGTCGCATCTCTGTCGACGACGAGCACCCGCGTGCCCGCGCCCTTCAGTTCGCCCGCGACGAGGCGGCCGATCGCCCCGTAGCCGACGACGACGATGTGGTTGGTGAGACGGTCGAGGATGCGTTCCATCGATCTGTTCTCCCGATAGACCATCACGGCGTCGCTCGCGAACATCCCGGTCAGCGTGGTGACGGCGTAGCCGCCGACGATGACGACCGTGAACATCGCCACGATCGCGAAGGCCTTCTGCTGGTCGGTGAATGGCGTGAAGTCGCCGAGCGTCGAGATCAGATTTCCCGCGTTCCACAGCGCACGGAACGCCTTTTGGGGTGGCGCGTCCGCCGACGGATCGAGGAGCGCCAACGCGAGCGTGCTGCCGAGCAGCGTCAGGACCAGCACACCGAGCGTGCGCCGGGCCCGGTGCCGCCATGCCTGCACGTGCAGTTGACCGAGCGCGGGTTCGGTGACGTGATAGACGGGCACGGGTGCGCTTACTTCTTCTCCGCGACCGCCTTCGCCCGACGCTTCCCCGTTGATCCCCGACGATCCCCGACGGTCTTGCCGTTCCCCACTGAGCCCGTGCTTATCGGGACCCAGGAGCGAGGTGAGGAGAACACGCCTGCTTCATCCGGCACCTCTCTGGGGATGGGTCGCGCGGGTCACCCGAACGGCGAACTCGGCGGCGAAGCGTCCGCGCGGCTCGACGAGCAGTAGGTCCGGGCCGCCGTGTCCGAGCGCGTTCGCGGGCGCGGTCATGGGCTCGAAGCAGATGAACGACGCCCCCGGCGGCGCGAACACCTGTGCGAACGGATAGCCGCGGACGAAGTGCACCTCGACACGCCGGCCGCCGCCCTCCATCGCGAAGTGCGATGGCGCGAGGAAGGCGTCGTCGTATGTGCGGTCACCCAGAGGCCCCGGCGGGATCGCGACCGCTCGCCGTGTGCCGGTCGGGATCATATCCGCGTCGAGCACGAGCTGCTCGCGAACCGGCATCTCCACCCACCACTCCGGGCGCGGGACGTCCGGCAGCCGGAAGTACGGATGAAAGCCGAAGGCCACCGGCACGGCGACGTCGGCGCTCGGGGTGACGGTAGTCGCGAGCTCCAGCGCGTCGTCCCGCAGGGTGACCCCGAGGAGAAGCTCGTGCGGGAACGGGAACGCGGCCAGCAGCGCGGGATCGGGCGAGAAGTCGAGCCGCGCCTCGAGGCGCGCGTGCTCGGCGGTGGCCTCCTCGCCGGTCACCACGAACCGCGAGCGGCCCGGCAGCAGCCCGTGGATGGGGCGTCGGTGTTCGTCGAGGTGGAGCACGCCCGCGCCGACGTCGAGCGCGACCGACCGGCCGCCGATCTGGTAGCGGA